>JAYTTA010000284.1:0-6215 GCA_043745345.1 Acetobacteraceae bacterium
CAGACACAGCACGCCAAGCATCCGAAACAATCCCTAAGCCTTGGCGCGCTTGGGCCGGGCCGACTGAAACTTCTTGGGCCGCTGGTCATCGCGACGGAACGGCCGCGCCTCCGGGCGTGCCGCGGTGGCGGCATCGCCAGGCGGGGTGGTCGCCTCGATCGCCACCTCAGCCTCGACCTGCTGCGCCAATGAGGACGTGAACCCGGCGACGGCGCCGGCGGAAATCTCGAACTTGGTCTCGCGATCAAATATGCGGATGGCGCCGATATCCTGCTTGGTCAGGTTGCCCAACCGGCAGATCAGCGGAAGGATCCATTTCGGGTCGGCGTTGGCGTGGCGGCCGACGGGAATGCGGAACCAGCTGGTGCTGCCGAGTTCGGCCCGGCGGTCGCGCACCGGCCGCGGCGTCTCCGCCCGGCCGTAGCTGCCCTGGGGCACCGCAGGGGCCGCGCCAAAGATCTCGGTGGGCGCGGGCAGGCGGGAACGATGCAGGCGGATCAGAGCGGCGGCGATATCCTCGGCGTCGCGCCCGGCGAGCAGCAGCCGGGCCAGGGTCAGGTCGGCTGGGGTTGCGGGCTCGGTCAGGATCGGGTCGGTGAGCAAATGGTCCTGGTCGCGCGCACGGATCGCGTCGGCGCTGGGCGGGCTGGCCCAGCTCGCGGTCAGCCCGGCGAAGGAAATCAGCTGCTCGGCCCGCTTGCGCCGGCTATGCGGCACCATCAGCACGCAGACCCCCTTGCGGCCGGCCCGCCCGGTGCGCCCGCTGCGGTGCAGCAGCGTCTCACGGTCGGTCGGCAAGTCGGCATGCACGACCAGGTTGAGGTCGGGCAGGTCGAGCCCACGGGCGGCGACGTCGGTCGCGACGCAGACGCGTGCGCGGCCGTCGCGCAGCGATTGCAGCGCGGTGTTGCGCTCCTGCTGGCTGAGCTCGCCCGACAGGCAGACGGCATCGAAGCCGCGCGTGACCAATGTCGCGTGCAGGGTACGGACCGCATCGCGGGTGGCGCAGAACACCAGCGCGGCGCGGGCGTCCTCATAGCGCAGCACGTTGACCAGCGCGCCTTCCAGCTCGTTCGGCGCGATGCGGATGGCGCGGTACTCGATGTCGGCGTGCGGCTTGTCGTGCGCGATGGTGTCGATGCGCAGCGCGTCGCGCTGGTAGCGGCGCGCCAGGCTGGCGATATCGCGCGCGATCGTCGCCGAGAACATCAGCGTGCGGCGCTCGGCCGGCGTGGTTTCCAGGATGAATTCGAGGTCCTCGCGAAAGCCCATGTCGAGCATCTCGTCGGCCTCGTCCAGCACCAGCACGCGCAGCGCCGAGACATCGAGCTGTCGGCGCTCGATGTGGTCGCGCAGCCGCCCGGGGGTGCCGACAACGATATGGCAGCCGCCTTCGAGCTGGCGTTGCTCGCGTCGCGCATCCATGCCGCCGATGCAGGCGACGATGCGCGCGCCGGTCTCGGCATAGAGCCAGGCGAGCTCGCCATGGACCTGCATTGCGAGCTCGCGCGTCGGTGCCACGATCAGCGCCTGGGGCAGGGCGGCCCGGGCAAACCGCTCGGCCTCGCCCAGCAGGTTGGCGGCGAAGGTCAGGCCGTAGGCCACGGTCTTGCCGGAACCGGTCTGGGCGGAAACCAGCAGGTCGCGCGCCATGGCGTCGGCCGTGAGCACGGCGGACTGGACCGAGGTCGGTTGAGTGTAGTCGCGCGCGATCAGGGCGCGGGACAGCGCGGGATGGATATCTGGAAAGTTCATGTGCCTATGTGGCACCGCGGGGGCGGAAAGGCCAGGGCTGTCCAACCCATGCCCCGCTAGAAACGCTTGGCGATGCCGGCGTAGACCACGAGATTGGGCGTGTTGCGGTTGAGCCCGATATTGGTGCCTGCGTCGAGCGCCAGGGTCGGGGTGACCGCAAAGGCCAGTCCGAAATCCGCGGTGTAGGCGGGCTTGACCGCCGCATCGGCCCCGGCCGAGCCATAGAGCTCGACAAAGCCCGACAGCCGATCTGCGAGCGCGAACCCGACATTGACTGCCCCGGCCGCGTTGCCGTGGGTGCCGTTGTCGTTGAGGTTCTTGAACACGTCGAGCTCGGCCTGGAGACCGAGGGTGATCTTGTGGGGCAGGTTGAAGACCAGCGGCGCGATCACGCCATACTCGGTCCGGCCGTTGCCGAGGTTGGCGGTCGCGGTCGGGATCTTGACGTAGGGGATCGCGGCCAGGATGACGTCGCCGTCATTGTCGCCGAGCAGGTTGATCTTCAGGTATCCGGTGATGTCGCCGAACCCGGCGGTGTGGCTCGACGTGCCATTGGCGCGAGACCATTGCTGCTGATAGCCGCCGATCTGGATCGCGACATCGGCGCGTTGGGCGACGCCGTATTTCAGCACCGGGTCCAGCGTCTGCACGCTGCTGGCCGGCCCGCCCAGATTGCTGTGGGCGTAGTTGGCGAAGTCCATCTCGACCTGGGAGTAGCCGCCTGGCACGGTGAATGGCGAGAAGCTCCGGCTCGGTCGGTCGGCGGAAAAATCACGGACCAGCCCGTCCGACGGCGGCTCCGCGGCCCAAAGCGGCAGGGAAGCTGCCAAGATCATGCCGGCACTGGCCCGCAAGGTTCTGGACACCTGCCGGCGGACGCCGAACACCGGATCACATTCAGGTTCGAAAATAGAACATGCTTGTCTTTTTGACATCGTTATGATTTCCTATGCCGGCGTCCTGTTTGCGAAGTGTAAGGCAAAGCCATGAATGCCAAGCCGCGCCGTTTTTCCTGCATCACCATCGCCGGACTGTTCCTTGCGGTCGGCCTGACATCGGCGGCGCTGGCCGACGATATCACCGACCAGATCGACGAGGCCTTGAAGGCCTATCAGAAAAAGGATCTCGGCACCGCCTCGACCGCGCTCGACCTCGCCCAGAACCTGATCCGCCAGCTGAGCGCCGAGGCCTGGAAGACCATGCTGCCGGAACCGCTCGCCGGCTGGCGCGCGGACGCCGCCGAAACCACGTCGGCGAGTGCGACGATGTTTGGCGGCGGCACCACCATCTCGCGCCACTATCATCGCGACGGGGACACGGTCGAGATCACCCTGATCACCGACTCGCCGATGATGCAGGGCATCGGCGCCCTGTTCAGCAGCGCTATCATGACTAGCAGCGACATGAAGCTGCTGGTCATCGACGGCCGCAAGATCACCTACACCAAAAGCGAGAATTCCTATCAGTCGATGATCGCCAAAAAGGTGCTGGTGAAGGTCGAGGGTGGCAAGAATGTCGAGGAGAGAACCCTTCGCGACTACTTCACCGCGATCAAGCTGCAGCAGATCGAAACTCGTGCGCAATAGATAAACGGTCCGTCGATAACGGATCGCATTGAATTCCGGCTACACCGCAACGATCGAAACACGATGAGCGAGATGGTCACCTCCGACCTGTCTTCGGCAATCTCCGATGCCGAGACCCTGCTGCGATATGCCGCCGACAACGGCGTGGCGATCGACCCGGCCAGTGCGCTGGCGATCCTGCATGCCAAGACGGCGATCGCGCATGGCGACCTCGATACTACCTTGACCGCGGAATTCTATGCGGCCTATGCGGCCATCGCCGGCCAGCTCCACCCGGTCACGGCGAAAAGCTTCCGCGACAGCGCCAACGCGGCATCCAACGCATGGCTTATCGGCTGGAACTTCCTGGCTGTTTTGTTTACCCTGCTCATCGTTGGGGTGTCCGTTCTGTCGTTCCTGAACGGCACCATCCTCGACCGGATGAAGGCCAACATCGTCGAGCTGAACGACGCCGCCGCCCAGTTGCGGGTGCGTCTCGGCGCGCCCAACGTGCAGGCCGACTGGTGCAACCACCTGCGCGACGCGCCGATGCAGGCCGAGCCGCTGGCGTTCGATCAGCTCGCCGCCCTGCAGCGGTTCGCCACCGGCATGCGCGACCTACGCAAGGATGCGCTGCGCCTTCGCGGCAATCCGTTCCATGCCCTAGTCCGGCTGTCCGAGCATGACCCGCTCGATCTGCCGATGGCAACGCGCGTGGATGGCGAGGTCGCGGAGTCGCCACCCACCGATCCGCGCCTCGAGATCAACCCGCAGGTCAGGAACTTCCCCAACGAGGTGCTTTGCAAGATCGGCACCTACCAGTCGATCCGCGACTTCGCCCGCAACGTCAGTCTGAACAACGAAATGGTGTTCGGCGCGATCTCGTCCTTCATCCTGCCGGTGCTCTACGCGCTGCTCGGCGCCATCGCCTTCGGACTCCGCTCCAGTGCCGACGCCATCCGCCGGCACGTCTACGAGCCGTTCTACGGCGACTCCGCCCGATTGATCATGGCCGGCATCGCCGGTGCCGTGCTTGGGTTGTTTAACGGCTTCACCCTCGGCAGCTCGTTCTCGCCTTTGGCCATCGCCTTCCTGGTCGGTTACGCGGTCGAGGTGTTCTTCGCCTTCCTCGACACCACCATCAAGGCTTTTCGCGCACCGGGGGAGGCAAGGAAGGTTGGGGCTCAGCCCTAAACCCCACCCGGGTAGCGCCAGGTGCGCCTAGCCCAAGCCAGGCGGGTCCAGGAGCGCTTCTCCCGGCGGGGTTTGGGGCTGAGCCTCATGCTTACTCACCGCGTCACATGCCCAATCGAAAACGATCGCAGGTCCTGCTGCGCGGTACAAAATATCGCATTCTGGGCATGGTGCTTCTCCACCGCCAGCTGTCCGACGCGGCGGGAGACGTATTCGCCGAGCGTCAGCGCGCCGACATTGCCCTCGGCATCCTGCCCCGAGCTTGACGCCGCCAGCAGATAGCGTCCGCTCTCATGGCCGACATTGGCCAGGTTGTCGGCGGACACCTTTCCGGCATGACAGGTGTCGAGGAACAGCAGCGCGTCGCGCGCCTCGATCCGCGACAGGGCGGCGACCAGCGTGTTCGCGTCGATTGCCTGGCCGGCCATCGTCTGCCAGGACGACAGGTCGGAGAGGTCTTGGGGTATCAGCAGAAAACTGTCGGTGGCCTCGTCGATCACGCTGTGGGAGGCGACATAGAATAAAAAGGTGTCGCGCGGCCGGACCCTGTGCGACAGCCGGCCGAACGCCGCCAGGACACCAGCCCGCGTCGCATCGGCGTCGACCAGCTGGGTCGTTTCGGCGGACCCGTACAGCGGCGCGGCGGCCCACGCCCAAACCGGGCAGAGCGCCAACGCCAGCCACAACGCGCGGCCCGGCCAACCTCGAAGAATCATCCGGCCAGTTCGAACCCGCCGGCCACCGCCTGCTCGGAAACCGCGACGCTCTTGGCGAAATCGTCGCGCCGTGCCGCGTTGCTTCACGCCTGGGTGCGGATATCCTGACCTGGCGCCGGGCCGCCACGCGGCGCGATCGGCGGCGGTCTGCACCAGCGCGTAGTCACCGCGTCTCTCGATCGCGGTCGTTTTCTCGCGCGGTTCAGCCGTCCGATATCTGGCGCCTGCGCATCGGTCGTCAGCTTGAGCCTCGAGGTCCGGCGCACTACGGCCGGCCGGTCCCGGTGCCTGGGGCTGGTCCCGGTGCCGGGGCTGAGATTGTCGGCGGCGGCGGCGAACTGCTGGGCACGAGTATTGATCTGGCCGTTGATCCGGGTCGCGACGGCCAGGTCGCGGCCGGCGTGCTGGCGAAGCGCGGCCATCTGGTCGAGCGCGCCCGGACGATCGATGCGGGCGCTGCCATAAGATGCCCGAACCCCCTGCGCCTGGGCGAACCGGCAATCCATCAGCCGGTTGAAGGCGAACCGAGTGCGGTCGATCTGCGTGCCCTCCTGCGTGAGGTCGCCCTGTACCCGGGAATAGATCGCCGCTTGGTCGCGGTTCTGCTGCTGCAGCGCGCCGCAGTATCGGACCCCGGCGCCAAGTGCGGCGCCAGCGCTGGCGCCAATCAGCGCGCCTTTCCAGTTGCCGCCGATCAGCCCGCCGGCCAGCGCACCGCCGATCCCGCCGATCATTGCGCCCTTGAGGATGTCGGTCCCAAATAATGACCTGTTGCGTCAAGCGTGACCAGCTGCGCGCGGCTGCCGTCAGGCACGGATAAAGAACTGTTAGTGTAACGTAATCAGGGCGCTGGAACGACATGTTCTCCAACGCTTCCAGGGTTACGCGGGACGGGAGGCGGGGTGCAAATCATCGTGCGATGCCAAAAAGGGGTCACAAAAGGCGGCTGCCCCTTGGCTGGTTCGGGCGGAGCCCAACTTCGTTA
>JAYTTA010000285.1:0-1707 GCA_043745345.1 Acetobacteraceae bacterium
ATCTGCGACGCAGCCGCCGCCTTGATCTGATCGAGCGTGAGGAAGCCGCGCTTGGCCGCGTCGATCCTGTCAAAATTGGCGTAGATGCGCGGCATGCCGCCCTTGGCCTCGGCCTTGGTCAGCTTGCCATTGTGGTCCTTGTCAGCGGCGGCAAAACGCGATGTGAGCATCTGCAATCCGATGGCGTTCTGGGCCAGCGCAGGCGTTGCAACTGCAATCACAGCAAAAAGGGCAATTTTCTTCATGTAAGCATTTCCAGACAATGGGTTTCGTCGAGCAGAGGATCAACGACGGCCCGCGTATTCGCGTCCAGCGCGGCATAGCGGGCGCGCAGATCGGCCAGGCATTTGCCCTGATATTTGAACGTGCCCTGCGTGTAGGGCAGGCCCATCGCGGTCATGCTGAACGTCTCCGCGCCGGCCACGATCGCTGCGGCGTTGGCCAACAAGAAGGGCGCGTAGACCGCCCCGGCAACGGTCAGCAGCTGCTTCACAATCGGAGCGAGCGGCGCTTCGGCTGCGTCCCATTCGCCTTCGATCCCCGACATGTCATCGACATGGAGCAGCCAGCGGAACGAATAGGGATAGTCCTTTCGCATCATCGCTTCGGGAGTCGGATCGACGCCAAGCTGCGAAAACTGGCCATAAATCGCGAACTCGGCAAGGCTGGGCCTTGTGCCGAAAAGGCAATGCCGGTCCACCACATGCGCCTCAAGGGCATCGAGCACCGCGCGGGCTGACGCCTCGATCAGCGGAAAATTTTCCTCGGTGCAGCCGACGATCGCCATCCGTCCGACCTGGCGGGCGCGAAATTGCTCGGCATAGGCCTGGCTCTGCTCCAACCCGCCGCCCTTCATCGCATCGAAGGCGAGCCAGCGGCTCATCTGGAGCTGATCGACCTCGCGCAGCCAGCGATAGCCGAACATCGCCTTGGTCAGCCACTCATCGGCAAAATCCTCGAGCAGATGTGCGAGGAAGGCGCGGGCGGGATCGGGCGGCACGACCGAGCGGACTTCATGCCGCGCTTCGAGATCGTAGATCAGCGGGGTCGAATCGTTGTGGAAGCTGCCATCGGGATATTCGACCACCGGGATTACCGGCGTCCTCACCTTGGCCGCGGCCATCCCGTGCGTTGCGGCGCCGTGCTGCCAGATGTGCGGGATCCGCCGGTAGCGCAGCAGCGCGCGGATCTTGAGGCTGTAGGGCGAACCCAGCGCACCGTTGATCGTGTACATGGCGTGCTTTCAGAACAGACTGGTTTGCGTGATCGTCTTGCTGCCGGCCGAAAGGCTGAATAGCATGCCATCTTCGCCGACCACAATCGGCCCGCTGAAGTGCCTGGCGGCACCGCCGAGGAATGCCGGATAAAAGAAGTGATCCGGAATTGGCGGAACGATATGGCTGAGCACAAGCTGCTGGACAGCGGCCGTCCCGGCCGCATCCGCCGCCACTTCGGGCGAGCTGTGATAGCCGATGAAGTCGCGGGTGATCTGCGCGGTCTTCCAGATGCCACTGGCTTCGAGCCGGGCGGTCATCAGCTTGACCATGGCTGGTTGCAAAGCCTCATGCACCATCAGGTCGGCCCCCCTGGCCGCCGCGTTGAGCGAAGACGAGGCAGCCGTATCGCCGCTGAAAACGACTGACCGGCCCTTGTAGTCAAAGCGATAGCCGACCGCAGGTTTGACTGGATCGTGGTTCACCCGAAACG
>JAYTTA010000286.1:0-6178 GCA_043745345.1 Acetobacteraceae bacterium
CGCAGCATCTGCGTCACCTGCAATGCCAAGTCGGTCGCCGTCGACCCTTCGGGCAGTTCGCCCGTCAGGCGAAAACCGATCACGTCGGGGATCAGCATGGCGATCGGCTGGCCAAGCATCGCCGCCTCAGCCTCGATCCCGCCAACGCCCCAGCCAAGAATGCCAAGCCCGTTGACCATCGTGGTGTGGCTGTCGGTACCGTAGAGCGTATCTGGATAGGCAAAGGTCTTGCCATCGTTATCCGATGTCCAGACACACTGGCCGAGATATTCAAGGTTGACCTGGTGGCAAATGCCGGTGCCCGGTGGCACAACTCGAAAGTTGTCAAACGCCTCCTGACCCCAGCGCAGGAACGTGTAACGCTCACCGTTTCGCTCAAATTCGATATCGACATTGGCCTGGAGCGATTGCGCGGTGCCAAAGTTGTCGACCATAACCGAGTGGTCGATGACCAGGTCAACCGGGATCAGGGGGTTGACTTTCTCGGGCTTGCCGCCGAGCCGCAGAATGCCGTCGCGCATTGCCGCAAGATCGACCACTCCAGGAACCCCGGTGAAGTCCTGCATCAGAATGCGGGCAGGTTTAAACGGCACCTCGGCGGTTGAACTTGCGTTGGTCAGCCAGCCGGCGATCGATCTTGCATCACTGACGCTGTAGGATTTACCATCCTCGAAGCGCAGCACGTTCTCCAGCAACACCTTTAGACAGACCGGCAGCCGGGACACGTTGCCGGTCGCGCTTTCGGCGGCTTGGATTGAGAAATACTCGTAATCCTTGCCTTCCACGCTCAGCGTGCGCCGGGTCTTCAGGCTGTCCTGACCGATCGAAGTCATGCTGGCGTTCGCCTTCTGTTGGAAGACGCCTCTATGTTGTGCGATGCGCCCGCGCGTGATCTAGGGGCATCGCGAGTGCGAATCTGTTGGATAGTGAGCCATCGGAAGTAGACCATGTTAGTGGGACATGTCCATCGGCCGGGCTGTCCGCAAGGGCATTTGGCCAACAGGCGCGGGGACGAAAATTGTTGCGGGCGGAGGGTTTGGCGGCATTCCGGAGCGACCGGCTGGTGCTGCACGACATCAGCTTCACGATCGAGGCGGGTGGCGCACTGGTGCTGGGCGGCGCCAACGGCTCCGGCAAGTCCACGCTGCTGCGGTTGCTGGCCGGCCTGCTGCGCCCGGCAGCCGGCCGGATGTTCCTGAACGATGTCGAGATATCAAGGGAAACACGAGATTTCGCCTATGTCGGCCACCAGGACGCGGTGAAACCTGGCCTTGGAGTTGCCGAAAACCTGACCTTCTTCGCCCGCCTTGCCCGACGGAAGACCGATACGCCGGCGGCCCTGGACGCGGTCGGACTTGGCGCGTTGGCCGACCTGCCGGCACGGATGCTGTCGGCGGGGCAAAGACGTCGCTTGGCGCTGGCGCGTCTCAGCATATCGCGCGCAGCCGTGTGGTTGCTGGACGAGCCGACGCTGGGACTAGATGCGGAGTCCGTAGCGGCGCTCGGCAGGATGTTCGCGGCGCATCGAGTACAAGGCGGCGTGATTGTCGCCGCCACGCACCTGCCGCTGCCTTTGCCGGAGACAGCCCTATTAAAACTGCAATGAGTAAGGAAGGCCAGGGCACTGCCCTGGACCCGCCAAGGGGCCGCCACCCCTTGTGTCCCCTCTGCTTAAATGACGCGCCCCGGGGCGCTAACCCGGCAGGGTTTGGGGAAGAACCCCATCCTTGCTTCCCATGACTGCCTTCCAGGCGCTGCTATCGCGAGAATTAAACCTGGCCCTACGCCAAAGTGGCGACAGTCTTGCGGTGCTGCTGTTCTTCGTGGTGGCCGCAGCGTTATTTCCGCTCGCCATCGGCCCTGCGCCCGAGACCCTGGGCCGGTTGGCACCGGGCATTCTATGGGTATGTGCGCTTCTGGCTGCGTTGCTGCCGCTGGACAGGCTGTTTGGCGCCGATCTGGAAGACGGCATGTTGGACCAGCTGCTGATATGCGGATTGCCGGCAGGTGGGGTGGCACTGGCTAAGGCGTGTGGCCATTGGATGATTACGGGGTTGCCGCTGGTACTTCTGTCGGGGCCGCTGGCGGTGATGCTGCGGATGCCATTTGAGGCTATTCCGGTGCTGCTGCTGGGCCTGCTGCCGGGAACCATGCTGCTGTCGCTGGTGGGCACCATGGTGGCAGCGATCGTGCTGGGGGCAAGAAGGGGCGGTGTGTTGCTGCCAATTCTGCTGCTGCCGCTGGTGATGCCGGTGTTGATTTTCGGCGTGGCAGCGGCAGATGCCGCATCTGGGGGCGCAAGTGCACGACCCAGCCTGCTGCTACTGGCGGCGATGCTGGCGGCAGCGCTGCCGCTCTGTCCGCTAGCGGCTGGCGCAGCGCTGTGGAGTGCTACCGAGTAGATGGCCGCCCTAACCAAGATCCGGGCGGCCCAGGTGATCAGGAGGCCGAGAGCGCGCGCGTTCGGTCAGGAGTCGTGGTCAGATTCGCCGGCACATGGTCCAGCGCGTTGGCCGGCTCGCGGATCATATAGCCGCGGCCCCACACGGTGCCGATCAAGTTGTCGGCGCCGGCCATGGCCAGCTTCTTGCGCAGCTTGCAGATGAACACGTCGATAATCTTCATCTCCGGCTCGTCCATGCCGCCGTAGAGATGGTTGAGGAACGCTTCCTTCGTCAGAACCATGCCCTTGCGTAGTACCAGCAGTTCAAGAATCGCATATTCCTTGCCAGTCAGATGGATCTCGGCGCCTTCAACGATGACTTCACGGCTGTCGAGATTGAGTTGGAGGTTGCCAACACGCAGCATCGGCTGACTGAAGCCCTTACTGCGGCGCACGATGGCTTGGATGCGGGCCAGCAATTCCGCCTTGTCAAATGGTTTGGTGATGAAATCGTCGGCACCCATACCAAGACCCTTGACCTTGGCCTGCGGGCGCGAGAGGCCGGATAGGATGAGGACCGGGACTTCGATACGCGCCTGACGCATGCGGCGTACCACATCGTAGCCTTCCATGTCCGGAAGCATCAGGTCCAGCACGACGATGTCATAATCGTAGTGCCGGACCAGTTCCATAGCTTCTTCCCCGGTGTCGGCTTGGTCCACGATGGTGCCGCCGGTTTTGAGCATAAGGGCAATACCCCGAGCGGTAGTAAGATCGTCTTCGACAAGAAGGACACGCATAGGTGGCTCATCTCCGTTGTTGATGACCATTATTTACCACCTATGAGTGCATTATACCATAGAACTTTCACTTATTTGGTGTGTTAATATGTGAGACAAACAAAATTCTCCGGGAGCCGACCAGAACAAAGTAGGATTAGGGAGATTTTCATCTTCGTGTTGTTTCAATGAGACGATTGAGTATCAATGTTCGAGCCAAACGTAGCCGAGCCTCAATCAGCCGACTGCCTATCTTCCTCCTTCAAGGGCGTGTTAGCGCCGTTTCCGGTTTAGCCATCGATATTGCCGGCATGGGCCGACATCTCTCGATTGGCGACCGGGTGGAAATCGCCTCACGCGGAAGTCCGACCGTTGCCGCCGAGGTGGTTGGCTTCAAGGATGGTCGCGTGCAAGCGATGCCGTTCGGCGCGTTATCCCAGGTCGGTCCGTCCAGCCGAGCGTTCGCCGGCCTGTACTATGCTAAGGGCTTGGCACCAGCACTCGGGGGCGCCGGCGCACTGCACGTATCAGACTCCTGGATCGGCCGGGTGATCGACCCGCTCGGTGAGCCACTTGATGGCCTTGGACCGCTGCCGCGTGGCGAGATCGCACGCCGGGTGCGAGCCGATCCGCCGGCGGCAACCGCCAGAGGACGGCTTGGTGTGCGACTCGATCTCGGCATCCGCGCGCTGAACTGCTTCACGACCTGCCGAAAGGGTCAGCGCCTGGGTCTGTTTGCCGGCTCTGGAGTCGGCAAATCGACCTTACTTGCGATGATGGCCAAGGGCAGCGGCGCAGACGTGACCGTCCTGGCGCTGGTTGGAGAACGCGGCCGCGAGGTGCGCGACTTCCTTGAGGACGAACTTGGAGATGTTGGCCTCGCCAGAACGGTGGTGGTTGTCGCGACCTCGGACGCGCCACCCCTGCTGCGACGCGAGGCGGCTTATGCCGCGATGACCGTGGCTGAGCACTTTCGCGATAAAGGAAAGTCGGTTCTGTTGCTGATGGACAGCGTGACGCGCTTTTGTATGGCGCTGCGCGAGATAGGGCTCTCTGCCGGTGAGCCGCCGGCAACGCGCGGCTACCCGCCATCGGTGTTCGCCGAGCTACCGCGGCTGCTGGAACGTGCCGGTCCTGGTATTGCAATGGCGAAAGATGCCGAGCTGGGTTTCATTACCGCGCTGTTCACCGTCCTGGTCGAGGGCGACGATTTGAACGAGCCGGTGGCTGACGCGGCGCGGGGCATCCTGGATGGCCATGTCGTGCTCGACCGGCGGATTGCCGAAGCCGGCCGCTATCCGGCGATCGACGTGCTACGCTCGCTGTCGCGCGCGGTGCCGGGCTGCAACCTGCCTGATGAGAACGACTTGACCCGCCGGGCGCGCGCAATCTTGGCCCTGCATGGCGACATGGCCGAGCTAATACGGCTTGGCGCCTACCGGGCCGGAACCGATCCGGCGGTGGACGAAGCGATCGCCATCGCACCACGCATCGAATCGATGCTCAAACAACGCCGGGACGAATGGGAGCCGGCATCCCCGCCCGACCTTCCCACTGCATCCGGCATCGAGCACGCCTTCACCCGGCTGAAATTGGCAATGACGCCGCCAGCAGATGCATGACCGACTGCTACCGCCTTTATTGGCGCTGATGCGACTTCGTTGCATCGGCGTAGCTGAGGCGCGGCGCGACCTGGTCGTTCGCTTGGATGCACAGGCCGCTGCGGAACGGGCGATGGTCGCGATCGAGCATCGCATCGCCCGTGAAGCTGAGATCGCCAGCCATCTGGCTGCGACCGATGCCACGACCGAAGCCTACGGCCGGTGGCTTGGCCCGGCGCGGCGCGAGGCCACCTCCGCCGGCGTGCTCCATGACCGCGCAGCCGCGGAAACGACAGTTGCCCGCGCTCGCCTTGCCGCCTCCCGCGCCGCGGCGGAGGCAGTTCGCACCGTCGTCGAGCAACGGGAGAGCGTAGTCGAGGCGGAAGCCGAGCGCCGGGAACAGGCGACGATCGATGAGCTCACCCGACCCAGTCGGGCGCCTGGGTAGAATGCCTGCCATTGACGCTCGCCGGCAAAGACACCGGGTGACGCGAAGGTGGAAAACCGGTCTGAAACATGCTCAGTTCCGCCGCGGTTCACGGCTCATTTCAGCCGACCTTGCCTGGGGAAGAATAATTTGCGCATCGCGATGATTGGCGGCGGCTATGTCGGACTGGTGTCCGGGGCCTGCTTTGCCGAATTCGGCTCCGACGTGACGGTGGTCGAGGTTGAGGCCAACAAGCTGCTAGAATTGCAAGAGGGCCGCATGCCGATCTACGAGCCCGGCCTCGACCGGCTGGTGGCGGAGAACGTCGGGGCAGGGCGGCTGAGTTTCACCGGCGATCTTTCCGCCGCCCTGGTCGATGTCGAAGCGGTGTTCATCGCTGTCGGTACTCCAACCCGGCGCGGCGACGGTCATGCCGACCTCACCTACGTCTATGCCGCGGCCGAGCAGGTGGCGCGCGCGCTGACTGGCTATGCGGTGATCGTGACCAAATCCACGGTGCCCGTCGGCACCGGCCGGCGGATCGGCGAAATTGTGCGCGAAACCCGCCCCGACCTCGAGTTCGACATCGCCTCAAACCCGGAATTCCTGCGCGAGGGCAACGCCATCGGCGACTTCATGCGCCCGGACCGGGTGGTTATCGGCACGACAAGCGAGCGTGCGCGCGAGGTCATGCGACGGCTATACCGGCCACTCTATTTGATCGAGGCGCCGATCGTGTTCACCGGGCTGGAGACTGCCGAATTGACTAAATACGCCGCCAACGCGTTCCTGGCGATGAAGGTCACCTTCATCAACGAGATGGCCGATCTATGCGAGAAAACCGGCGCCGACGTGCACGACGTGGCCCGCGGCATCGGGCTCGACGGTCGCATAGGACGGAAATTCCTTCATCCCGGACCCGGCTTTGGCGGCTCCTGCTTCCCCAAAGACACGTTGGCACTGGTCCGCATCGCCCAGGATTTCGGCG
>JAYTTA010000287.1:0-1686 GCA_043745345.1 Acetobacteraceae bacterium
AGCACTATCCCGGGAATGGAGCCGGTCAGCAGCGAGGTCAGCAGCAGCCAGTCGACTGAGCCCATCCACCAGTGGCCAATGCCGGCAACCAGGGTCAGCGGCACGGCGTGGGCGATGTCCGATCCGACGATCACCGCCATCGGCGCCCGCGGATACAGCAGCAGCAGCGCGGTGACGCCCAGAGCGCCGGCACCGACCGAGGAGATCGTGACCAGCACACCCAGAATGGCGCCGGTAAGGGTGGTCAGACGCGCGGCCCGGCGCGGCGTGAGCCGAGCCATCACGGGTGCCATGACAGCCAGAAAACGCCGCCGGAAAATCAGCGACAGTGCCGTGAGCAGCAGCATCACCCCCAGCACCAGCCCAATGACCCGCCCGGTCGCTGGACCGGAAATATCGTAGCGCGAGATCGCGGCCAGGGTGATGATCGTTGCCGGCACGCTGCCCAGCGCCAGGCGCCGGACGATCCGCCAGTCCACGGTATGGTTGAGGCCATGGATCAGGGTGCCGGCCGATTTCGTGGCCGCGGCGTAGAACAGGTCGGTGCCGACGGCCGTCGCCGGATGGATGCCGAACAGCAGCACCAGGATCGGCGTCATTAGCGAGCCGCCTCCCATGCCGGTCTGGCCAACCAAAAGGCCGACAAGAAACCCCGAAAGCATAAAAAGCGGATTGAAAGTGAATACCATGTCCGCCCATGCAGCCTGCATTCACCGGAATAGTCTACCCCAGCCCGGAGCCACCCTGGGATCGATTTGACGTGACAGACCCTTTCCAATCACCCCGGTTCCAATCACCCTGCCACGTTTGCCGAAACGGCGTTCGGTCTGCGAGGATGCTCAGACTGCAGGAATGCACAGAGAAAATTTAGAAAGCACCGGGAGATGCAATCGCCGTCGATCGCCCAGCCAGACAGCCAAAAGTCCTGGCTGCGCCTGATCGTGCTGCTGGCGATCGGCACCATTGGCGGAGGCGGCATGTGGAGCGTGGTGGTGGTACTACCGGCCGTGCAGGGTGAATTCGCCGTTGATCGCGCCGCCGCTTCCCTGCCCTACACCCTCACCATGATCGGCTTCGGTCTTGGCGGCGTGCTGATGGGCCGCATGGCGGATCAGTTCGGCATCCGCCGTCCGGTCGTGTTCGGCGCCCTGGCACTCGGCGCCGGCTACATCGCCGCCAGTTTTACGACGACTCTTTGGCAGTTCGCCGTCGTTCATGGGCTGCTGGTCGGGGCGCTTGGCAGTGCCGCGATGTTCGTGCCGCTGATTTCCCAAGCCTCGCTGTGGTTCGTGCGCCACCGCGGCATCGCCATGGCGATCGCCGCCTGCGGCAACTATATCGCCGGCGTGTTCTGGCCGCCGGTGGTCGAGCATTTCATCCGCGCCATCGGCTGGCGCCAGACCGAGTTCTGGATCGGTGTCTTCTGCATCGTCACCATCCTGCCGCTGACGCTGCTGCTGCGCGGCAAACCGCCGACGCAGCGCGAAAATCCGGTCACCCTCTCCGGCTCGCGCGGCACCGCCGCGCTCGGCCTGTCGCCCAACGCGTTGATGGCGGTGCTGATCGTCGCCGGCGTCGCCTGCTGCGTCGCGATGTCGATGCCGCAGGTTCACATCGTCGCCTATTGCGGCGATCTCGGCTACGGCGCCGCACGCGGTGCCGCAATGCTGTCGCTGATGCTCGGCT
>JAYTTA010000288.1:0-6133 GCA_043745345.1 Acetobacteraceae bacterium
GGCTGCACCGAGGCTGCGGATGAGCCCTCTTTTGGTGCTGATTGACAGGTTTCGGGTCGGCAAGCGCGGCAGCTCCATCTCGAAGTCGATCGATCGCGGCACCTTCTACCGTGCCAAATGCAGGCCGCAGAAAGCGATCAGCTCGGCCTCCATGTCTGGCCCGGCAGCGATACCGGGCATCAGCTGGATGGCGGCCTTGACCTCCTCGCCAAAGTCATGGTTCAGCACACCGAACACTGCGGCATCGGCGACCTTGAGATGGGTGATGAGCAGGTCCTCACACTCCTGAGGGTAGATGTTGACGCCGCCCGAGATGATCATGAACGTCGCGCGGTCGGTCAGATGGAGGTAGCCGCCGGCGTCAACATAGCCGACATCCCCCGCCTTCCCCATCAAACGGTCGGCGGACAGTACCTCGGTGGTCTTGGCTGGGTCGTTGAAATACTCGAACTGCGATCCGAGCCTGAACCAAACGGCGCCCACGGTTCCCGTACCCACCGGCTACATGTCGTCGTCCAGGATGTGCAGCTCGCCGAACACCGCCCGTCCAACCGTTCCCCTGTGGGCCAGCCACTCTGCACTGTCGCAGACGGTCAGACCCATGGCCTCCGTCGAGCCACAGTATTCCTGGATGATCGGTCCCCACCGGCCGATCATCTGCTCCTTGATTCAGATCGGACACGGCGCCGCGGCGTAGATTGCAATTTCGTGCGACGACAGGTCGTGGCGGCGGCGCACCTCGTCGGGCAGTCTCAATAGCCGGGAGAACATGGTCGGCACGAGCTGGCTGTGTGTCACCCGGTAGCGCTCCACGAGCTGAAGGTATTGTTCGGGATCGAAGCGTTCCATGATAATCGCGGTGCCGCCGTTGCGGATCACGAGGTTGACCGCGGCATGGGGTGCTGCGTGATAAGGGGGGCCGGCGACAGGTTGATCAGGCCCTCCCGGTAGCGCCAGACCTTGTTAAAGAAGTCTTAGGCCGGCAACGCCTGCGATGGCAGCTGATGGGGCAGCGGCCGCAGATCGCCTTTCGGCCGGCCTGTGGTGCCGGAGGAATAGAGCATCGCGGTGCCGAGCGCCTCGTCGGCGACCGACGTGCCGGGGAAACTGGCAGTCGCCTCGTCGAGGTTGCGAATTGCGAGATCATCGCCGGGGCCGTCGGCAACCAGGCATAAGGTGATGGCCGGGCACTGTCGCAACGCAGCCAGCGCCACGTCGCGTTTCGCCTGTGACGTGACCAGCAGCTTCGACTCGCTGTTGTTGAGGATGTAGGCCAGCTCATCCGGCGTGAGGAACGAGTTGACGCAGTAATAGTATAGGCCCGCCCGCTCACCGGCGGCGCGGGCCTCCACGTACCGGGCGTTGTTTTCCATGAAGATCGCATAGTGATCGAGGCGCTGGAGGTCGTGCCCGTGAAGCAGATGAGCCAGCCGGTTGGAGCGCGCCTCGAGTTCGCCACGGATCACGACCTCGCCCGAGGCGGCTATGGTGATCGCCGGCTGCTCCGCGCGGGCAGTGGCACATGTGAGCCGGGATGCATCCGCATCGCCCCTCCATGCAGGCGCGGAGCCGGACTCCGGGCCATGGTGACTCAACGCCAGGCTCTATCCGAAGTTGAGTTTTAGCCCCGGCTCCGGCCAGTTCATGCGCACCAGCCGGCCAACGCCAGACAAGGTGATAAAAGCGGTTTTACGATCTGGGCCACCGAAGCAGATGTTGGTCGGATAGACATCCGGCATCTTGACCTGCCGCACGACGCGCCCGTCCGGCGCGATCACCGTGATGTGGCCGGTGATCAGGGTGGCGACGCAGATGTTGCCGGATGCCTCCACCGCCAGGCTGTCGAAGCGCTGAAAGCCCGGTAGGCCGCAGACCAGCCGGCCGCCGTTCGGAGCTGGAAACGGATTATGGCGAAGCACGCCCGGCGCCTCGATGTCGTAGGCGTACAGACGCGACGTTTCGGTATCGGCGACATAGACGACCCTTTCGTCGGGTGACAGGCCAACACCGTTCGGGGTCACGATCGGGTAGGCGATTTCGGTGATCTTCGAGCCATCCGGCATCGCGTAGTAAAGGCCACCATGGTCGCGGTTACGGTCGCGCCGCTTGCCGAGATCGGTGAAGTAGAAGCCGCCATGGGCATCGAACACGATGTCATTCGGTGCAGAGAGCTTATGCCCGTCGACGTGGCTGTACAACGTGCGGGTTTCACCGGTGGTGACGTCGATCCGCTGGATCGAGCCGCCGGTGTAGTCGGCGGCTGGTCCGGTGGAGAGAAAGCCGCCGCTGGCATAGGCGTTGCCGCCGTTGTTGCACACGTAAAGCGCCCCGTCCGGCCCGACCGCGATGCCGTTAGGGCCGCCGCCGGCGCGACCAAGTTCCGACTTGCCTCCATCGGGGGCGATGCGTGTGACCCGACCTGCGGAAATCTCGCCTAGGATGACCGAACCGTCCGGCATCGCCACGGGACCTTCCGGAAACCCGAGCCCACTCGCCAGTACAACGATATCGCTCATGGTCGCCGCTCCCGATTGTTGTTTCAGCAACGCTGTGACGGCAACACGGCAGCGTCAAGCCGAGGTCACTATTGACATGATAGTCACTGCAGATGACTATCATCATGCAAGTGACAAAGGTTCCACCATGCGACGGAAAGATCTCAGCACTACGACGTGTCCGATCGCCCGGTCGCTGGAGCGGGTCGGAGAGTGGTGGAGCATGCTCATCCTGCGCGATGCATTTGCGGGCATGACGCGGTTCGACCAGTTCCAGAAAAGCCTTGGCATCGCGCCCAACATGCTGACGCGGCGGCTGAATGGTCTGGTCGAAGCCGGACTGCTGGAGCGCAAGCCCTACAGCGAGCGGCCGCCACGCCATGAATACAGGCTGACCGCCCGCGGCCAGGATTTCCGTTCCGTGCTGATCGCCATGCTGGCTTGGGGCAACCGGCATTTCACCCCCGAGGGCGCCAGCTTCATCATCGCCGAGACCGCCACAGGCCGCGAGGCCGATCCGATCCTGATGGATCGCCTGACCATGCGGCCGCTGACAGCACCTGATTTCACCGTTGTGGCCGGCCCCGCCGCCGGGGCCGCCGCACGCCGCCGCCTGTCGGAACCGGGCCGCGGTAGCCTGCTGATCGAATTCTCCGGCAACCCCTCATGAGCACGACCGTCGTCGGCGATGTCGCGCCGCTGCTGCCGGAACCAGTCCTCAACTAGCGTACGAAAAGACTGCTGCAGGGCGCCATCGTGCCGACCCTGCTCGGCATGGCCTGGCCAAACATACTGGTGATGCTGACGCAGGCTTCGGCCAGGTTGATCGAGACCTGGTGGGTGTTCAAGCTCGGCAGCAACACGCTAACCGGCATGGCACTGGTGTTTTCCGGTTTCATGATGACGCAGATGTTGTCGGGCGGCGCCATGGTTGGCGGTATCTCGTCCACTATCGCTCGCGCCCTCGGCGGCGAGCCGAGGCAGGCGCGCTGTTGCTGCACGCGATCCTGATCAACGGCGCGCTCGGCCTGCTATTCTTTGCTTTGGTAGTGATCTTCGACCGGCCGCTCTACAGCGCAATGGGCGGCCAGGGCGGCTCGCTCGACGCGGCGATGTTGTATTCGAACGTGGTGTTCGGTGGCACCGCCCTGGTCTGGCTGATGAACGCGCTGGCCAGCGTCACCCGCGGCACCGGCAACATGTGGCTGCCGGCTTCGGCGACCTGCGTCGGTGTCGTGCTGCTGGTGCCGCTCTCCCCAGCGTTGATTTTCGGCTTCGGCCCCATCCCGGCGCTGGACATTGAGGGCGGCGGGCTTGCGGTGATGCTGGCGACGGCACTGACTGGCGCCGTGCTCGTCTAGTACCTGCTCGCCGGGCGCTGCATGGTGCAGGTGCGGCTGCTGGCGCTGCGCGAGAAACTGTTCGCGGACATCCTGCGAGCCGGCGCTGTCGGCTCGGTCAGCGCGTTGCAGACCAACCTGATGATCGCGCTGACGACAGCGCTGGTCGGCGCCGCGACGAGGCGGGACGCGGTCGCCGGTTACGGTACCGGCGGCCGGCTGGAATATCTGTTGATCCCGGTGGCGTTCGGCTTCGGCGATCCGACGGTGGCGCTGATTGGCACCAACATCGGCGCTGGCCAGCCCGACCGCGCGCTTCACATCCCGCTGACCGGCGGCACCTTCGCTTTCGCCATTTCCGAGGTGATCGGAGTTGCCGCGGCAATCTGGCCGGAAATCTGGCTTGGACTGTTCGGCCACGATCCGAGGATGCTGGCGACAGGTGCGGTCTGCCTGCGCACCGTGGGTACGACCTATGGCTTCGTCGGTCTCGGCCTGTAGCTGAATTTCGCCTCGCAGGGTGCCGGCAAGCTGCTTTGGCCGTTGCTCGCCGGGTTGTGCCGGCTGGTCGTGGCGATCGGCGGCGGGTTGGTGCTGTATCTCACCGGATCGCTGCACTGGCTGTTCGCTGCGTTTGCTTTGGCCCTGATCATCTACGGCACCATCCTGGCGGTAGCGGTGAAGTCCGGCGTCTGGGTCCGGCGGCGTGATCCTTGACGCTGGCAGCGTGACGTCCGTACCCTGCGGAGTATCAGGCGAGGTTCGGTTCGTTGACGGTTGCAATGACAAGGGATCGGCCTGAGCAGGCCGGAGCCGCCGATCCGGCCGAGCTGAAGCGCCGCAGCCTGCTGGCGCTCAATGGGCTGAACTTCTTCGTGGCCGACATGCTGACCGGGTTCGGTCCGTTCGTTACCGTTTACCTTGCCGCCAACGGCTGGAAGCCGGCACAGATCGGCGTCGCCCTGACCATCGGTACTGTCGCGGCCATCGTTGGACAGGTGCCGGCCGGGCTGCTGGTCGATGCCGTCTCGCAGCGCCGGCTGATCACCGCGGTCGGGATCATGGCTATCATCGCCTCTGCGCTGGTGCTGGGCAGCTTCGCCGGCACCTGGACGGTGTTCGGCGCTGAGCTGCTGCAGGGAGTCGCCGCCTGCCTGCTAACGCCCGCGATCGCCGCCATTACCCTGTCGCTCAGCAAAAGCGGCAAGCTGGCCGAGCGGCTCGGCGGCAACGTCCGGTTCAAGGCGCTGGGCAGCGTGCTGGCGGCGCTGCTGATGGGTTATGTCGGCAGCCACGTCGGACCGGGTGCCGTGTTCTATATCTCGGCCATGTTCGGTGGCGTCGCGCTCGGCTGCCTGTGGATGATCAGTGGCGTCGACATCGCCAATGCACCGCACCGCACCAAGCATCCGACCGCTTGGCCGAAACGAGCCCGCACCCAGCCGATGCGCCGCCATCGCGAGCTGTGGCGGGATCCGACGCTGCTGATCTTCGGCGGCTGCGTGTTTTTGTTCCAGCTCAGCAACGCCGCGGTGCTGCCGTTCGCGGTCTCCGCGATAGAGGCCGCCGGGCTTGCCAACACCGACACGCTAGTCGCGATCGCCTTGGTCGTGTCGCAGGTCGTCACCGCCACCATCTCGCCGCGCCTTGGCGCCAGCGCCGAGGCGCGCGGCCGCAAGCTGATTCTCGGTATTGGCTTCGCCGCCCTGGCGTTGCGCTGCCTGATCCTGTCGATCGACAGCGGGCGTGCCACTATCATCGGCTGCCAGCTGCTCGACGGCATCAGCGCCTCCTCGATGGGGGTGATGGTGCCGTTGATCGTCTCCGACATCACCCATCGCGGCGGCCGGTTCAACCTGGCCTTGGCGTTGGTCGGCCTGGCGATGACGGCGGGGGCGGCGCTCAGCACCCTGATCGCCGGCTTCGTCACCGAGCATTTTGGCGCACATGTGGCGTTTCTGGGGCTTGCCGCCGCCGCCGGGCTCGGCTTCGCCCTGGTGGCGCTGGCCCTGCCAGAGACCGGCCGCCTCCACATCGCACGGCCGATCGCCACAGATGTGCGATGAGCCGACATCGCACGCAACAATAGGAGGTTTGACGCTACCAGGCGCGCGCACTACAACTGTCATGCAAAAGGTGTGTCCGGTTGCTTCTCGCAGTCGGATTACGCTCTCCCGGCGGAGGGGTGGCCGAGTGGCTGAAGGCGGCGGTTTGCTAAACCGTTAAAGGGTGTCAAGCCCTTTCGTGAGTTCGAATCTCATCCCCTCCGCCAATATGACCCCCGTCATCCTCCGCCGT
>JAYTTA010000289.1:0-1684 GCA_043745345.1 Acetobacteraceae bacterium
CGCTTCACCGGCTCACGGCTGGTGGCCACGGAGATCGAGCGCGATGACGGCCTGGTGGCGCTGGATCGCGCGGCGCTGCGGATTTCCGGCCGCCAGGCATTGCCGGGCAACAGCCTGAAGCTGCTGCACAACGGCGACGAGGCCTATCCGCGGATGCTGGCGGCGATCGATGCCGCCCGCACCAGCCTCATGCTGTCGAGCTACATCTTCCGCGACGACGAGGCGGGGGCCCCGCTGATCGACGCGCTGGTGCGCGCGCGCGCGCGCGGGGTCGAGGCGCGGGTGCTGCTCGACGGGATCGGCAGCGGATACTTTTCTTCGCCCGCCTATCGCCGGCTGCGGCGTGAGGGCGTGCCGGCGGCGCGGTTCATGCATTCGCCCGAACCCTGGTTGATGCCGTTCCTCAACCTGCGCTCGCACAAGAAGATCCTGGTAGTGGACGGCCGGCTGGCGTTCATCGGCGGCCTCAACATCGGCGCCGAGAATCTGTTGGCGAGCACGCCGCGAAGCCCGGTGCGCGATGTCCATTTCGCGGTCCGGGGACCGGTCATCGGCCAGATCGCCGACGATTTCGCGCGCGACTGGTTGTTCACCACCAATGAGGCGCTTGAGGGCGCGGCCTGGTTTCCACCGCCGGAGGCGGTCCATGCGTCGCAGGACCAAACCTGCATCGCGCGGGTGGTGACGTCGGGACCCGACCGCGACCTCGACAAGATCGAGACACTGGCGCTGACCGCGATCACCTGCGCGCGGACCAGCGTGCGGATCATGTCGCCCTATTTCCTGCCGGACGACCTGCTCGTTTCGGCCCTGTCGCTGGCGGCAATACGGGGGGTGGAGGTCGACGTCATCATTCCCGAGCGCAGCAACCACCGGCTGGTCGATCTGGCGACCCGGCCCAACATCGAGCCGATGGTGCGCGCCGGCTGCCGGGTTTGGCTTAACCCACCGCCGTTCGAGCATTCCAAGCTGATGGTGGTCGACCGCATGTGGGCGATGGTCGGCAGCGCCAACTGGGACAAGCGCAGCTTCCGGCTGAATTTCGAGATTAACCTGGAGGTCGTGGACACGGCTTTGGCCGAAAACCTGGACGAACTGATGCTCGGCAAGCGGCAGAAGGAACTGACGCTGGCCGAGCTGGTCGGGACACCACTGCCAGCCCGACTTCGCGATGCCGGGCTGCGGCTTTTTTTACCTTATCTGTAGCGGGCCGTGTTTAGAGGAGGCGGCGATCACCAGCGACGATAGCCGTGACCGTAACCGCCGCCATAGCCGAAGCCGCCGCCGACGATCACGGTCGGTCCAAAGACCGGGCCCGCATAGTAGCCGGGATAGCCGTAGACGGGCTCGCCGTAGCCACCCGGATAGCCGTAGGCGGGCCCACCGTAGCTGTAGCTACCACCGCCATAGCCCGTGGACGCCGCCTGCACCGTGTTACCCTGAGCATACATGCATTGGGTGTAGGCGTTGTCGTAGCGCTGCTGCAGCCCCCCTGCCGAGATCTGGGCATTGTTGGCGCCGACCGCGCTGCCGCCGAGCAGTCCGGCCCCCGCACCGATCGCGGCGCCGGCGCCGAAATTGCCGGTGACCGAGCCGATCAGCCCGCCCGCCGCGGCACCGAGCGCCGTTCCGAGCACCGCGCTGCCGACAGCACTGTTGGTCGCGGCATCAGCCGGTTGAACCC
>JAYTTA010000290.1:0-1684 GCA_043745345.1 Acetobacteraceae bacterium
CAGGCCGCCATCGCCGGCGCGGCGCACGTCGTCGAACTCGAACTGATCAACAACCGCATCATCGTGGCGCAGATCGAGCCGCGGGTGGCAATCGGCGACTATCAGGCGTCAGAGCAATGTTTTGATCTGCTCCTGGCCGGACAGGGCGTGCACGGCATCCGCGCGCCGTTGGCTGAGACCGTGTTCCAGGTGCCCGAAATCCAGGTGCAGGTCAGTAGCCCCGATGTCGGCGGTGGCTTCGGCGTCAAGAACGGCCTGTATCCCGAATACATCCTGGTACTATGGGCAGCGCGCGCGCTGGGCCGGCCGGTGAAATGGACTTCGGAACACAGCGAAGATTTCGTCTCGACCGCACATGGCCGCGACAATTTTTCTATTTGCCGGCTGGCGCTGAATGCGGCCGGTAAATTCCTGGCGCTGGATGTTGACACTGTCGCCAACCTCGGTGCCTCGATGGCGACCGGTGGCCCCGGCAGTTCGACCAACGCGCCCGGCAACGCGATGGGCGGCGGCTATGCGATCCCGGCGGTGTTCATGGCGGTGCGCGGCGTGTTCACCAATACGGTGCCGATCGATGCCTATCGCGGTGCCGGCAAGCCCGAGGCCAACTATCTTGTCGAGCGGCTGATCGAGGCCGCGGCGCCGATCGTTGGCATCGACGGGATCACGCTGCGCCGGCTCAACCTGGTTTCCGAGTTTCCTCATCGTACCGCGATGGCGACGACCATCGACTGCGGAAAATTCGCAGCCAACATCGATACCGCGCTGAGGCACGCCGACCACGCCAGCTTTCCGAGCCGGCGCGCCGCGGCAGCGGCGCGCAAGAGCTTGGCCGGAATCGGCGTGACCTGCTTCCTCGAAACCGCGCGTGGCGCGCCGAACGAGGGCGCAGAAATACGATTTTCGGAGGATGGCAGGATAAAACTGCTGCTCGGCACGCAGTCGAACGGCCAGGGCCACGAGACCACCTTCCCCCAGATCGCCGCCGACCGGCTCGGCCTGCCGATTGATAGCTTCGACTATATTCAGGCCGACACGCGCCAGGTGCGCCGCGGCAACGGCCATGGCGGCGCGCGGTCGCTGCACATGGGGGGTGCGGCGCTGGTTCGCGCCATCGACGCGGTGATCGCCAAAGGCCGCATCGCCGCCGCGCGCATGTTGCAGGCGGAACCAGATGCCGTTGAGTTCGAGGTCGGCCGGTTCAGCGTCGGGGCGCGCAGCGTCGGGCTGATGGACGTCGCGCGCGCCGCACCCGGCCTGCCGGACGCGACGCCGGGCGGCCTCGACAGTTACGAATGGAACCTGCTTGACCTGATCACCTTTCCCAATGGCTGCCACGTCGCCGAGGTCGAGATAGATGCGAAGACCGGCGCGGTCACCTTGCTCCGCTACACGGGCGTGGATGATTTCGGCACGGTGATCAACCCGATGCTGACCATTGGCCAGGTCCAGGGCGGCGTCGCCCAGGGCATCGGTCAGGCGATGCTGGAACGCACGGTGTATGACCCCGAAACCGGCCAACTGCTGTCCGGCTCGTTCATGGACTACACGTTGCCACGTGCGGCCGATTTGCCGGATTTGATGATCTATCTTGACGGCGTTCCGACAGCGGCCAACCCACTCGGGGTCAAGGGCGCCGGTCAGGCCGGCGCCATAGCAGCGCCGCAGGCGGTCGTCGCTGCGA
>JAYTTA010000291.1:0-1683 GCA_043745345.1 Acetobacteraceae bacterium
GAGTGCGGCTTCGCACCCGCCGCCGCCGCCATCGGCAACGCCGTGGCACAGGCGTTGGGCGTGCGCATTCGGGACATGCCATTGTCGCGGGAACGGATTTTGGCCGCGCTGACACCGTAGGCAAGAAAGGCTGGGGCTCTCCTCCTCAGGCATTCCAAATGCCGAAAGCGGCAGTCGGAACCTTCGTCCGCTACGCTGCTGACCCCGCCCGGGTAGCGCCCGGGAGCGCCTAGCTTAGGAAGGGACTCAAAAAGGCGACTGCCCCTTTGCGGGTTTGGGCAGAGCCCAATCTTTCTGTCTACGGCGCGCCGGGATACGCCTATGCCGAAATGGCGCTTCGCAGCTGCAGCATTCGCGCCGATGGTGTGGTGATGAAGATCCCTATTTGGATGCCGCTGCTGCTTGGTCTGCTCTCCGCCGTCGGACCCATTTCCACCGACATGTATCTTCCGGCATTCCCAGCGATCGAGGCGACGCTTGGTGGGCGGGCCGGCGCAGCTCAGATCACGCTGGCAGCTTGGTTCGTCGGCTTGGCGATCGGCCAGATTACTCAGGGGACGCTGTCAGACCGCTATGGCCGCCGGCTACCGCTGATCGTCGGCACCGCGACCTACAGCTTGGCTACCATCGGCTGCGCGCTGGCGCCCGACCTGCTTACCCTGTCGGCGATGCGGTTCATCTCGGCGCTGGGCGGGTCAGCCAGCATGGTGTTGACGCGCGCGATCGTGCGCGATCTGGCCGATGGCTACGCCGCCGCGCGGCTGATGAGCCAGTTGATGCTGGTGATGGGTGCGGCACCGATCCTGGCGCCGACGCTCGGCGGCTTCGTCATGGCGGCGGCCGGCTGGCAGGCAATCTTCTGGATTTGCTCCGCCTATGGCGCGCTGTGCTGCATGGGAGTCGCGTGGCTGCTGCCGGAGACGCTGCCGGAAACACGCCGCATCAAGCTCGGCCTCGGCGGGCTGGTGGCACGTTACCTCAACATCCTGCGCGACCGCGGCTTCATCACCCACGCGCTGCTGGGCGGGTTTGCAATGTTCGGCATGTTCGCCTTCCTGGCCGGTTCGCCGCCGGTGTTCATCGAGCACTTCCTGCTGTCGCCCGCGCGTTACGGCGCGCTGTTCGGCCTGAGTGCAGCGGGCTTCATCGCGGCATCCCAGATCAGCCCGCGGCTACTGCCGCGGTTCGGCCCCGACCGCATTATCCGCATCGCGGTGCGGGTGTTCCTGAGCGCCACGGTCGTGCTCAGCATCGTCGCCTTCACCGGTTTCGGCGGCTGGATCGCCGTCGCCGCTCCAATCGCCGTCGCAATGGCCAGTCAGGGCTTCACCATGCCCAACGCGACGGTCGGCGCGCTGTCGCGCCAGGCCGGCCAGGCCGGCAGTGCGTCCGCGTTGATGGGCACGCTGCAATTCGGACTAGCTGCCGGCAGCGGCGTCATCGTCGGGCTGCTCGGCGACGGCACTGCCCGGCCGATGGCGCTGCTGATGCTGGCTGGCGCCATGGGGGCCGTGATCTGCGACCTCTATCGCCCGCATCGGACACTCTGATCGTGGGCGCCTCGTCACGTTCCTGCCCGATCTGAAAGGGTGCAGGATCGATCCAGTTTGCGATCCTCCGTACGATCCCCCGGGCCCTGCATCGTTCGGGCCGCGTTCTCATTCGGACAATCCCGTAACAAAC
>JAYTTA010000292.1:0-1682 GCA_043745345.1 Acetobacteraceae bacterium
CGGATTTCGTGTCGATGCACGCGCCGGCGACGCCCGAGGCCCAGGGCATGCTGAAGGAGAAGCATTTTCGGCAGATGAAGCCGACCGCGGTGTTCATCAACTGCGGCCGCGGCCCGACCGTGGACGAGGCCGCCCTGATCAAGGCTCTTGACGAGAAATGGATCGCCCACGCTGGACTGGACGTGCTGGAGCAGGAACCGCCGGGCGACAACAACCCGCTGCTGAGGATGGATAACGTGACCTTGTCGGCGCACACGGCTTCCGCCTCTGCGCGGTTCGATCCGGCCCGCAAGCGGCGGGTCGGGCAGGAGTTGGCGTTATCGATCGCCGGCAAGTGGCCGATGAGCTGCGTCAATCCGTCGGTGCTGGCGAAATCCGACCTCAGGCGTTGGCAGCCGGTTTCCATGGAGCGGGGGCCGAACAGTTAGCAAAGGCCAGGGCTACGCTCTGGACCCGCTAAGGGCGAAGCCCTTAGAACCCTTCCAATAGAGGGGGAACAACTATGGTTCGGATTGATCGGGTAGTGACGCGCGGCGGCGATGGCGGTGAAACGTCGTTGGGCGACGGGTCACGCGTGCGCAAGGACGCGCTCCGCGTCGAAGCCTACGGCACGGTGGACGAAGCCAACGCGCTGATCGGCCTGCTGCGGCTGCACACCGATGGTGAGGCGGACGCAATGCTGGCGCGCATCCAGAACGACCTGTTCGACGCTGGCGCCGACCTCTGCGTGCCGCAAAACGAGGCCACCCGTGAGCGTCTGAGGCTGACCGAAGCACCGATCCTGCGCCTGGAAGCGGAGGTCGAGGCGATGAATGAAACCCTGCCGCCGCTGACGAGCTTCATCCTGCCCGGCGGCACCCCGGCCGCGGCGGGAGCACATCACGCTCGCACCGTGGTTCGGCGTGCAGAACGCCTGATCGTGACCTTGGCGGCCACGGAGACAATCAATTCGGTGCTAATCAAATACGTAAATCGGCTGTCCGACCATCTGTTCGTGCTCGGGCGGGTGCTGAATGGGAACGGCAGAGCGGACGTGCTTTGGGTGCCCGGCGCGAACAGGTAGTTCCCTTCAGAGCCTGTTAACCGGGAGGTGCTCTTTTACCAAAGCGAAAACAGCTTTGGTGAACCAAAATGGTATCTCCCTCCTCCCACCTGCGCACCGCGATGCTGGCCGTCTGGTTGGCGGCATGCGGTTCGACGGCCGCCTTCGCCACCCCAGTGACCTGGATAGTATCGGCCGCCTCGTTCTTCGGCGGCGCCACCCTGTCCGGCAGCTTCGTCTATGACGCCGACACCAACGGCCTGATCAACGTTGCGGTCGTCAGCGGCAGCGGCGACAGTTACGGCGGCAGCGTCTACGCTGTCTCCAATCCCAGTTTCGGTCCCTACGACATCGAGTTCGTACTGCAGCCGGCGTTGGTCGCCGACGCGACCGGTACGCCGTTGTTGGACATGCAGTTCCTCCTTCCGCTCACCAACGCCGGCGGCTTGGTGTCGTTCGCGGTCACCGAATATGCCTGCGGCGATGCCGATTGCACCTTTCCAGCTTTTGCCTACCGGTTTGGCGAGGGTACGCTGACCGCCAACGGCCTTGGCCTGCCTGAGCCAGGCACAAGTATTTTTCTCGGCGCAGGCTTCCTGTTAACAGCGCTCGCAATACGCCGCAGGCAAAACTCCCCCTT
>JAYTTA010000293.1:0-6092 GCA_043745345.1 Acetobacteraceae bacterium
CTCGACCTCGCGCGCTGGCTGCGCGCCCAATCCGACGTGCCGATCGTCATGCTGACCGCCATGGCCGAGGAAACCGACCGCATTATCGGCCTCGAACTCGGCGCCGACGACTACCTGACCAAGCCCTTCAACCCGCGCGAGCTGCTCGCCCGCATCCGCGCGGTACTCCGCCGCGCCGGCGATCACCCAACCCATCCGACACCGCGCGGCGAAAGCCGCAACCTGCGCTTTGCCGGTTGGACCCTGGAACCGGCCCGCCGCCGCCTGCTCAACCCGGCGGGTGTCGAGGTGGCACTCACCGGCGGCGAATACGACCTGCTGATGGCCCTGGTCGAGCGCGCCAACCGGGTGTTGACCCGCGACATGCTGCTCGACCTGCTGCGTGGCCGCCAGGCCGGCCCGTTCGACCGCGCGATCGACGTCGCAGTCTCCCGGCTGCGGCGCAAGCTGGAGGATGGCGGACGCAATGCCCAGCTGATCAAGACCGTGCGCGGCGGCGGCTACGTGCTCGCCGCCATCGTCGAGCCGGCATGACCTTGCGTCTGTGGCCGCGCAGCCTCGCCGCCCGCACCGCCTTCGTGCTGCTGTTCGGCCTCGCCATCGTGCAGGGCGGTGGACTCACCATCCACGCGCTCGACCGGCTCGACCTGCAGCGCTTCAGCCAGATGCGCGACATCGCCATCCGCATCATGAGCCTCTATCGCGGCGTCATTGGTGCCCCGCCGCCGGGCCAGAACCGCAACATCGCTGCGAACGGCAACGAGATCTGGCTGCCTTCCGGCTACACTGCCATCCTGTCGCCGTTCCCGCCGCTGACCGACCTCACCCCCGCCGGCCCCGGCGTGCAGAGCGTGATCCGCATCAGCCTCAACCTCTCGCAGCTCCCCGCCGAATTCCGCCCGCGCCAGGTCAGGGTCCTGGGCGGCGTCGAGATCGGCCGCGTCGCGGTCGGGTTGGAGCTGCCCCAGGGCGGCTGGCTTGACATCGAGGCGCCGATCGAACGGCTGCGGCCCTGGCACTCGCCCAACTTCCTGATTGCATTCCTGGCGATGTCGCTGGCCGCCGCCGCTCTGACCCTGTGGGCGGTACGCCGTCTGACCCAGCCCGTGCGCACCCTCGCCCTCGCCGCCGAGGCGCTCGGCCGCGACGTGAATTCACCGCCTCTACCCGAGGATGGACCGCTCGAGGTCGCCACCGCCGCCGCCGCCTTCAACACCATGGCGTCACGCATCCGCCGGTTCGTGCAGGACCGCACCGAAATGCTGACCGCTATCGGCCACGATCTGCGCACCCCCATCACCCGGCTGAAACTCCGTGCAGAATTCATGGAGGATGACGAGCAACGGCGAAAAATGCTGGCCGACCTCGACGAGCTGGAGGCTATGGTCTCGGCCACCCTCGCCTTCGGCCGCGACGCCGCGACCGGCGAGCCGGTGGTCTCGCTCGACCTCGCCGAGCTGCTGAAAACCATTCTGGACGAAGCCACCGACGCACGACCTGAAGCCGCCGACTGCCTGAAATACGACGGTCCCGCCCATCTCGTGGTACGCGCCCGCTCCCTGTCGCTGAAGCGCGCCTTCACCAACCTGATCGGCAACGCCGTCGCTTACGGCGGCAACGCCCACGTCCATCTCAGCTCGGACGAAAAGCTGCTGACCGTTGAGATCAAGGATGACGGCCCCGGCATCGTACCCGAGGAGCTCGACCGGGTATTCGAGCCGTTCCACCGCATTGAGAGCAGCCGCAACCGCGAAACCGGCGGCGTCGGCCTTGGCCTGCCGATCGCGCGCAACATCCTGCGCGCCCATGGTGGCGACGTCACCCTCGCCAACCGTCCGGATGGCGGGCTGCGCGCCTGCGCCACCTTGCCGGCCTGACGCAGGCTGTTCGATCAAGATCGGAGCCACGCACGCCCAGGCCCAATCGGAATATCGCAGATGTCGAGCCTGGGCATGTCGGGCCAAAACCCCGTGCCATGCGTTCCCGATTGATACAGCGACAGCCGGTGCTGGAACACGCACATCATCGCCGGATCGCCGTCGGTCACGGGCGCCGGGCCGGCGGCGTCCACGGGCACTCGCCCGGCCGACGCCGCGCTTTCCGCCAGCGCCGAAGGGCCCGGCAGCACCATCATCATGGCCAAAGCAATGGAATATCTCGACATGCTGGCCCCCTGCCTGGAGGGGCCGGCGAATCACGTTCGCTGGCCCCGCCTTGGCCGCACCCGCCTTATGGTGCGGCATGATCAGCCATTGCCGCCCAAGTCGGTCATCACCGCCGAAGGCGTCACGCTACGGGCCGTGTCGGCATCCTTGCCCGAATTGACTGATCCATAGGTCACCGGGCCGGAGGTCACCGGGCCGGAGAAGACCACCATCAGTGTGGCCAAGACTGCGAAGGAAAGAGTGCGCATCGTCGTCGCTCCTATATGGGTCCAGGATCACTGGACCGCTATTTCACCAGACTGCTGACTTCGACCGAGAGAGTTTCACATGCCGTCGTCGTCAGCATCAGTAATGGATCGACATCAATATTATTGTGATGCGGCACACATCTATATAAATAAAGGTGTTTTGTTACTTGAATTACTTAATTCAACTTAAAATTGAAATCTATTCCCGCAATCATCCGGCGATTTATCCGCTTGAACGCCGTCATCGCCATGTAGCGCCGGGCCCAGCATATCGGCAACCGCATCGCGCACCTTGCACGGAAGAACCTCCATCATGAAAAGGAACGCCGATAGCAGCAGGCAGACGCCGTTGGTCAAAATCAGCGGCCCCTGCCCCGGCTCAGCCCGCACGAGAACCACAGCACCAAACCGACCACGGTCAGCCCATACATCCAGGCCAAGATGCCGCGTGCATCGCGAGTCTTGATGATCTTCTACGCCTGAAGCGTAAAGCTGGTCGTCGAGGCGACCGAGGCCAGGCTTCCGACGATCGTCGCCACCTCCATTGTCATGACTGGACTCTCGCGCCCTGCCGCTGGTTGATCATCCGGACAACCGCGTCGACCACCACACCCATCGCCACATGCTTCTTGAATCGCGGCACCTCCGGCATCCACCCCGGCATGGCGACGCTTTCAGAACTCACAAACACAAACGGGATACCGCGGTCGAGCAATGGCCGCACCGCCGGGAACACCATTCCGCCGCGCAGCCGGATGTTGAGCACCGCGGCGTCGATCGCCGACTCTCGCGCCAGTGCTTCGGCTTCCCGCACCTCCGCCACTGGGCCCACGATCGCGAAGCCGCGGCCCTCGAATGCCTCCTCCATGGCGAGCACCAGAAGGAATTCGTCCTCGACGAGCAGCACCCGCCGCCCAGCGCCGTCGAAATCAGCCGGCATCGATAAACCTCTTGGATAAACCTTGGGACAGAATCCTAGTAAAAGGGAATAGAGCAAACAGGAGTAAACCGATTTGGTTCCAGCCGCCGGCGGGTGAAAACTCAGTCAGCCGCCGCGTGGCGCGGTCAGCAATGCCGCGGGGATGGCCAGCGTCCAGGCCAGCCCCTCGGGCGGGAATTCCAGCCGGACATCGCTTTTCAACGAGAACGCGACCATCCGCTCGATCACCACGTGGCCGAACCCCTTGTGCTCGGGCAGCGTCACCGGCGGCCCGTCGCTTTCGCGCCAGGACAGCAGCATGCGTCGGATTTCGTCAGCCCCGGTCTCGAACCGCCAGGCCACGGTCACCCGGCCATGCGCGCCCGACCAGGCACCATGCTTGGCGGCGTTGGTCGCAAGCTCGTGCATCGCCAGGCCGATGCTCTGCGCCGCATCCGCCGACACCACGACGTGCGGCCCGATCAGTTCCAGCCGCGGACCGTCGGCCTCGGCGAACGGCGCCAACTGCTGGCGTACTAGCTCGCTCAGGTTCGCACCCGTCCAGCCCTGGCCGACCAGCAGATCATGCGACGCGGCAAGCCCGGCCAGGCGTTGCAGGAAACGTTCCTGGAACGATTCCAGGCTCGCCGCTCGCCGCGCCGTCTGCTGCGCGATCGCCTGCACCACGGCAAGCAGGTTCTTCGACCGGTGGGAGCTCTCCTGCATCAGAAACTGCGCATGGTCCTGCGCCAGCACGCGGTCGGTCACATCGAAGCCTGACACGATCAGGTGCGTGACACACGAACCTGGGTTGGACCCTGCCCTGCTGTCCACATCCGACGCCTGCGACCGCATGTCCTGGACATCGAAGTCCCACATCGGCGCGACCTGCAGGTCGACCGTCACGGTGGAGCCGGCCAGCACGGTCAATTCGGCGTCATATCGAACGATCTCGCCCATCCTTGCCCGCTCGCAGGCCTTGCACAGCTTCCTCTGGCCCTCGGCCGAGCCTGACCACCAGTCGGTCTCCCACAGCTTGCGGCCGATCAGATCCTCGCGGCGCAGACCGGCGAACTCTACCGGCATCGCGTTGGCCTCCAGCAGCGTGCCGTCGACATTGAGCACGCAGACGTAGCCGGACAGGTTGTCCAGCAACCGGCGCAGCCGCGCCTCGTTGACCTGGATGATTCCGACATCGGTGTTGGTGCCGAACCACCGCAGCGGCCGGCCGGCTGCGTCCTTGACCGGCCGCACACGGGTCAGGAACGGTCGGAACAGGCCATCGGCGCCCTTCAGCGGGAACACCATCTCGAACGGCTCGCCGGTCGCGATGCACGTCTGCCACCTCTGCGACACCGCCGGCAGCAGGGCCGGGTCATGCACGCTCTGCCATCCCCAGCCTTCCATCTCAGCCGCCGTGGTGCCGGTATAATCGTGCCACCCCCGGTTGTACCAGAAGATCCAGCCATCGCTGTCGGCGATCCAGCACAGGGTGGCCATGCTGTCGACAAGGGCGATCAGATCAGCCAAGCTCGGTATTGCGGACCCGGGCCTTGTCGAAGGTTGCAGGTCCAGCTGTCCGGTTGCCAACGTCTCGTCGACTACTTGGCCGTCACCGTCAGCCGCCGGCACCCGGGGCTGCGGTTGCTCTGTCGGAACGGTCGGATTGTCAATCGAATCCACGCCAGCCCCCGGATAAGCCATCGGAACGATCACGGCCGCCTAAGACCGGACTCTTATCGCGGTCTGTCATATTCCTCGATGAGTTCCTGTAAATCTATTCACTCATGCGATCAAGCAAACAATTAAACTCGATTTCGCCCATCCGCTCAACCGTTCTACGGTCCGGTTGGCAGCCACAATGTGCCACCAACAGAACAGGGTCGCCCGCCTTCATCAGACCCCTTCGTCCCAAACTGAGGAACCGAGAATGCCCGTTAAAGTGCTCTACACCACCGAAGCCACCGCCACCGGCGGCCGCGAAGGCAGCGCCAGAACCAAGGACGGCAGCCTCGACGTCAAGCTGTCCACGCCCAAGGAACTCGGCGGCGGCGGCGGCACCGGCAACAACCCCGAACAACTCTTCGCCGCCGGCTACTCGGCCTGCTTCCTTGGTGCCATGAAGGCGGTCGCCGCCAGCGGTGGACCAAAAGTCCCCGACGACGCCCACGTCACCGCAACCATCGGCATCGGCCCCCGCTCCGAAGGCGGTTTCGGCATCACCGCAGCCCTCGCCATCACGCTCCCCGGAATGGACCACGCCGCCGCCCAGGCCCTGGTCGAGAAAGCCCACCAGGTCTGCCCCTATTCCAACGCCACCCGAGGCAACGTCGACGTGCAGCTTACCGTTCTCTAACAAGCAAGCATGGGGCTCTCCCTCCGCAGGCCTTCCAACTAGCCGAAGGCGGCCAGTTGGAACCTTCGCCTGCTCCGCCCGGGACCGCATCCATACGCGGGCCACAACGTCACCTCCTCCCCTTGTGGGAGGAGGCCGGGAGGAGGGAATCCGCACCCACCTGAGCAGCCTCTGGCCCGTCCGATCCCACCATCGTCTCAGCGCGCGTTAAAGCCGCTGCGATCTCCGCATCCGACATCTGTCTCAATTCCCAGAGGTCACGCGCCGTCGCCTCCTGCCGCGGCGCCACCGGTGCCACCGGCGCCACCGCCAGCGCCTCGGCCATCAGGTTGACCGCGGCCTGTTCCACCCAGTCCGCCTGGCACACCGCAACCGGGTTCTCGGCAACCGCGCGCCGCACCGCC
>JAYTTA010000294.1:0-1669 GCA_043745345.1 Acetobacteraceae bacterium
GCCACCCGCCTGCAACGCTTGGCAGACCTCACAATGCCTTTTGGCGAGGGCGGAGAACCTTACCCAAGCTACGTGCCCCTAGACGGTCCAGCGGCTGACCAACTGGAGCGGTTCGGGCAGGCCATGCAGGCGGCGGAGGCCAGGGCACAAGGCTTGCTACAGACCAGCATTGGGAAGGCCCGGGGGCAGGTGTTGCGGTTGGCGCTGATCCTGGAGTTTGTGCGCTGGTGTGCCGATGACAGTGGTCGGCCAGAGCCGGCCATGGTGGGGCTGGAGGCGTTCGAAGCGGCGGAGCGCCTGATGCTTACCTACTTCCTGCCGATGGCGGAGCGCGTGCTGGGGGACGCCAGCGTACCCGTCGAAGAACGTAACGCCCGAACTCTGGCCGAGTGGATCATGCGGGAGCGCCCGACCGTGGTGAATGTCAGTTCCATTCGTGACGGTGCGCGGCTACCGGGTTTGCGGGAGAGTGCGTCGGTCAAGGAGGCGTGTAGATTCCTGGCCGAGGCGCGGTGGCTTACCGCGGTGCGCGAGACAGGAGAGGCAGGGCGGCCCCGGGGTGATTGGGCGGTTAACACGCTCCTATGGAACCCAATACCGTGAGCGCGGTTTTGGCGCATCTGGACTGCGAAAACCCCGAGAAAGGCGAAAACCGTCAGGACCGGAGGCAGAACGGAGTTATCGCCTTTTCTGGCTTATTCGGAACCTGGGTGCGTCCTGTTGCGCGCGTCGCGGGCTGGGCTGCCGGCGGCGCGAGAAACGCCGGGGCTAGGTCGGCGGCGATGTCGCGCCATACTACCGGGCCGATCCTCAGCCCGTGCCGAATTACGAGTAATGTCAGCATCGCTTTAATATCGCTTACGTGATTTGCCGCTCCGGCCGCAGCCGCAAAAGATCGTCGTCACGCCAGGTGTAACGAAGAACCTCAGCCCAAGGAGCATGCGGGTCGGTCAGACAGCTTCCAGTAATCCAAGCTGTCCGGCCAGCAGGACGAAAAACTCCATCATCATGTGGGCGCATAAATGGGCCGCCAGGCCGCCAACATCGTGAGGCGGGCTGACCGTATTGAAGTCGGCCGCCACGATATTGAGCCCGGTCAGGCTGCGCATCAGCGCAATGCCCTCCCGGGCCGACAGGCCGCCCCAGCTGGGCGTACACACACCCGGCGCCACCGACGGATCGAACACATCCATGTCCCAACAGAGGTAGACAGGCCGCTGCCCGGCGCTGTCGCGGAACTCCGCCATCGCCTGCGCAAATCCGCGGCGCAGCAGGTCCTCGGCCGTCACGACCCGGAACCCGAGGTGCTCCGCGTGACCAAGCACCCCGGCGCAATAGGTGAAACCACGTACCCCGACGTGCCAGGATCGGGCGGCATCCACGACCCCTTCTTCGGCCGCCAAGGTAAACTGGGTGGAGGCGTTGTATCGGTCGTCGGGCGTGTACCGATAGGCGTCGGTGTGGCTGTCAATATGAAGGGCGACCATGCCGGGATGCCGGCGCCCGGCCGCACGCATGAGCGGTAACGAAACCGAGCCGTCCCCGCCAATGCCGACGGGCACGGCGCCGGCGGCGAGCACCGCGTCGGCCGCCGCCTCGATCCGGGGAAGCGCGTCGCCGATCCGGCCGGGTGTCAGCGCCACATCGCCGCAATCCGTGACACCGAGGA
>JAYTTA010000295.1:0-1669 GCA_043745345.1 Acetobacteraceae bacterium
GCTGCCGGCGCTTCCGGTTCAGTCAGTTCGGCGGCGATGATCTCGGCCGAGATCGTCTCATCCGGGCAGAGCGCGGCCAGCCGGCGCATGACGTTTTCCAGCTCTCGCACGTTGCCCGGCCAGTTGTGCTGTTTCAGCCGGTCGATGGCGCCGGTGTCGAGCATTTTCGAGGGCAGCCCGTCGTCGCGGGCTCGGTCGAGGAAGTGGCGCGCCAGCAACGGAACATCCTCGGCCCGTTCGCGCAGCGGCGGCAGGCGGATGGGCACCACGTTCAGGCGATAGAACAGGTCTTCGCGGAACTGACCCTGGCGGATGGCATTGCGCAGGTCGCGATGGGTGGCGGCGATGATGCGGACATTGGCCTTGATTGGCTGGCGCCCGCCGACGCTGGTGAATTCGCCTTCCTGCAAGACGCGCAGCAGGCGAGTTTGTGCTTCCGGCGGCATATCGCCGATTTCGTCCAGGAACAGGGTGCCGCCGTTGGCCTGCTCGAACCGGCCTTGCGACCGGTTGATGGCGCCGGTGAACGCGCCACGCTCATGGCCGAACAGCTCGCTTTCGATCAGCTCGCGCGGGATCGCCGCCATGTTGATGGGCACGAATGGGCCCGCTCGGCGTTTGCCGTAGTCGTGCAGCGCCCGCGCGACCAGTTCCTTGCCGGTGCCGGATTCGTCGTTGATCATCACCGTCAGATCGGCCGTCGTGAGGCGGGCGATCGTGCGGTAAATTTCCTGCATCGCGGCGCTGCGGCCGATCAGCGGCAGACGCTCATCGGAATCGCGAGGTTCGGACGCGGTGGCACTGGGTTCGGACGGCGCCGCCAGCGCCCGCCGGACCACCGCCAGCAGCTCCGCCAGGTCGAACGGCTTGGGCAGATATTCGAACGCGCCGCGCTGCGCCGCCTTGACCGCCGTCATCAGGGTGGACTGCGCGCTCATGACGATAATGCGCAGATCGGGACGCACGCGCTTGATGCGGGGAATAAGGTCCAACCCGTTTTCGTCCGGCATCACCACATCGGTGATGACCAGATCGCCCTCCCCTTCCTCCACCCAACGCCAAAGCCCGGCGGCGTTGGAGGAGCTGCGCACCTGGTAACCGGCCCGACCCAAGGCCTGGGTCAGAACAGTGCGGATGGAGCGGTCGTCGTCGGCAATCAGAATGGTCGGCAAAGTCACAGGTCGGTGTCCTTTTCCGTAACGACCGGCAGATGCAGGCGAAAATCGGTACGCCCAGGCCGGCTGTCGACTTCGATCAAACCGCCATGGTCGCCGACGATCTTGGCGACCAACGCCAGCCCCAGGCCGCTGCCAGCGGCTTTGGAGGTAACGAAGGGTTCGAACAGATGCGGCCGGATATCGTCGGGAATGCCGGGCCCGTTATCGCGCACCGAAACAAAAAGCGGCAAATCCAATCGTTGCTTCGTGCCGGGCATCGCGAGACGCATGCCATGCTGGAAGCCGGTCGTCAGAGTAATTTCAGGTTTGTGATTGCTGCTTTGGCTGGCCGCCTCGACCCCATTTTTAACCAGATTCAAAATAACCTGGACCAATTGATCGCGGTTGCCCCAAACCGGGGGTAGCGACGGATCGTAATGCTCGTGGAAGCGGACATGTTCGGCGAAACCGGTCTGCGCCAACTTACGCACGTGCTCCAGCACACGATGGAT
>JAYTTA010000296.1:0-22967 GCA_043745345.1 Acetobacteraceae bacterium
CACCACGAGGAACTCGGCCGCGGCGGCCGCTATCTGTGCGGCGACGCCGAACCCGCGACCGGCCTGACCCTGTTCCCCGACGCCGTGCTGCGCGCCGCGCCCGCGCGCCACGCCCGGCCGCGCCTGTTCCTGCCGTTCGATCACGACCGCGCCGAGGCGGCAGTGCTTCGCGCCAAAGGGTTCGCCACCGTCACCGGATTGTCCAAAACCAATGACGACATTACTGAGGCCTCTCGCCTTGGCTGCTCGCATTTGTTGCGGGGTGGCGCTGTAGTAGAAGTATAAGGCTGGGGCTCTGCCCCTGGCCCCGTCAAAGGCGGCGCCTTTGAAATCCATCCGTTTAAGCAAGGTCAGAACGTTTCATGGGTAATGTCGCGGTGATCGGGGCCCAGTGGGGCGACGAGGGCAAGGGCAAGGTCGTCGACTGGCTCGCCAGCCGGGCCGACATCGTCGTGCGCTTCCAGGGCGGCCATAATGCCGGCCATACGCTGGTGGTCGGCAACGAAACCTACAAGCTGTCGCTGCTGCCCTCCGGCCTGGTGCGCGGCAAACTCGGCATCATCGGCAACGGCGTCGTCATCGATCCGGAAGCGCTGCTCACCGAGATCGACCGCGTCCGCGCCCAGGGCCTGCGCGTCGATCCCGAAACATTGCGCATCGCCGAGAACGCCGTGCTGATCCTACCGGTCCACCCGGCCCTCGACCGCGCCCGCGAGGACGCCCGCGGCGACCGCCGGATCGGGACCACCGGCCGTGGCATCGGCCCGGCCTACGAGGACAAGGTCGCCCGCCGAGCCATCCGCGTCTGCGACCTCGCCGAACCCGAAACACTGGCGCAAAAGCTCGACGAGCTCCTGCTGCACCACAACACCTTGCTGCAAGGTCTTGGTGCCGCAACATTCTCCAAACAGGAATTATACGACCGCTTGATGGCGATTGCCCCAAAGATCCTGCCCTTCGCCGAACCGGTATGGGAACGCCTGGACGAGGCCCGCCGCGCCGGCAAGCGCATCCTGTTCGAGGGCGCCCAAGCGGTGATGCTCGACGTCGATCATGGCACCTACCCGTTCGTCACCAGCTCCAACACCGTGGCGGCGACGGCGGCCTCCGGCTCGGGCATCGGACCCGCCTCGATCGGTACCGTGCTCGGCATTGCCAAAGCCTACACCACCCGCGTCGGCTCCGGCCCGTTTCCCACGGAACTGCACGACGAGACCGGAAAACAGCTCGGCGAGCGCGGCCATGAATTCGGCACCGTCACCGGCCGCCGCCGCCGGTGCGGGTGGTTCGACGCCGTCATGGTCCGCCAGGCCGTCAAAATCGGCGGCATCCAGGGTCTGGCGCTGACCAAGCTCGACGTGCTCGACGGGTTCCCGGAACTGCACATCTGCACCGGCTACACCATTGACGGCAAGCCATTCCGCCATCTTCCCGCCGGCCAGGCAGCGCAGGCCGCGGCACAGCCGGTTTATGAGGTCATGGAAGGCTGGCAAGGTTCGTGCCGCGGCGCCCGGTCCTGGGCGGCGCTGCCCGCGCAGGCGATCAAATACGTCCGCCGCATCGAGGAGCTGGTGGAAGCCCCGGTCACCCTGGTCTCCACCAGTCCCGAACGCGACGACACCATCCTTGTGCGCGATCCCTTCGAGAGCTGAGCGTCCCAACCTTTCCTTCACCTTTCCTCGTCATTCTCGGCGAACATGGACATACTGCCGCCCATCGCCGGCCGCTATCGGGTCGAGATCAACCAGCCGATCGATGGCGGCGCCGGCCTCGCCGCCTTCGCCGTCACTGACCTCGAGGATGACCGCGAAAAACTGATGGCGGTGCAGATACGGCGCCAGCTTCCGGCCCGCGCCGGCGCGTTATCAGCATTGATGCGTCCGATTCAGCATTTGCTCCACCCCATCGCCCACGGACCCGCGGCAACACCGGGCGGCGGCGCGGAAAACTTCATCCTGTGCCCGGCACCGCCGGGGCGCTGCCTGGCTGTGGCACCTCGCGCCTGGTCCGACTCGGCGCTGCTCGATCTCGTCCTGCGTCCGGCGGTCGGGGTGCTGCAGGCGCTACATGAAGCCGGCATCACCCACCGCGCCATTCGCCCCGACAACGTCTTCCAGGCGGCGGCGGACCAGCCGGTGACCCTTGGCTGTGCCTGGGCCAGCCCACCGGCCTACCTCCAGCCCGCCTTGTTCGAGCCACCCTATGTCGCCATGTGCCTGGCCGCCGGCCGCGGCGAAGGCAGCTTCGCCGACGACATCTACGCGCTCGGCGCGCTGCTGGTCACGCTCGGCGCCGGTTCGCCACTTGCCGGGCTCGACGACGCCACGATCATCCGCCGCAAGCTCGAAAGCGGCAGCTACGCAGCCCTGGTCGGCGACCACCGCCTGTCTCCCGCCCTCGCCGACCTTGTCCGCGGCATGCTGGCTGACGACCCTGAGCACCGACCGAGTGCGGCCCTACTGCTCGACCCCGCCGCCGCGCGCGTCCGCCGGGTCGCCACCCGCGCCGGCCGCCGCGCCCAGCGCCATTTCGAATTCGGCGACCGCCTGCGCCCCGCCGACGCCGGCCGCCCGACCGATGCCGTTGCGATCGCGGACGCAAGGCAACTGGCCTATGAGCTCGCGGCCAACCCGCACGCCGGCCTTGCCTGCTTGCGCGACGGCAGCATCGGCAGCTGGCTGCGCCGCGGCCTGGGCGACGCTGGCCTCGCCGCCCGCATCGAGGAGGTGCAGCGCCACCACGACGGCGCCGACGCGCAGGCCGGCGCCTTGACCTTGCTTCAGGTGGTGGCCGTGCTGGACCCTCTGGCTCCTGTGGTGTGGGAGGGCCTCTCCATCCTGCCCGACGGCATCGGTCCGGCGCTCGCCGCGGCCATGGACACCGATCCGGTCACCGTCGCCAAGCTGGAGCAGCTGATTGCCGCCGAGGCGATCAGCGCCTGGGGCCAGGTTCGCGAGGACCGCTGCGACCTGCCTTTGCTGCGAACCGCGGCGCGCCAGCTGCGGGCGATGCAGCGCCACCACGGCTCCGGCAGGGCATCGCTCAACCATGACGCCGCCCGGATCGCCTACCGGCTCAACCCGATGTTACCCTGCGCCAGCCTGCTGCTCGGCGGCCACCTGGTGTTGCGGCCGGCCGACCTGCTCACGGCCTTGAACGCCAGCCAGGCTGATCCCGCCAGGACGCGCCCGACCGATGCCCATATTTGCGCTTTCCTCTCGTCGCGCGCCGAGCGCCGGCTCGACCGGGAACTGGCGGCGATCACCGACACCGACAACGATGCCGCCGGCGCCCTGGCCCAGCTGCAGCTGTTCGTGCGGCTTCAGGCGATATTCTCGCCAAAGCCCGTGCCCACACTGGCAAAATGGCTGGTGGAACGCTCGCGCGCCGTAGCCGAGCTCTGGCACCGGCGTGACCGGCGGGCACGGACCGACAACCAGCTTCGCGCGCTGGCCGAGATCGGGCTGCTCGGGCCGATGCTGGCGTTGATCGAGGACCCGGCCGCACGCGCCGCCGACCTCAACGAGGCTCGGCAGGCCGCGGCCGCGGTCCATCGCATCGATGCTGACTTGTCGCGACTCCGCAACGGCGCGCCTGAGCGCAGCGTGTTCGCCCATCACCTCGGCCAGGAAATCGCCGCCGGCCTCGGCCTGGTGCTGCTCGTCGGCGTGCTCACCGTAAAAGCTCTGGGCTAGGGCATGGCCCGCCGAGACTACGCAGTGGCTGCCGCGGCCCCGCCCAAATCCGGGTCGGGCTCCGCCGAATTTCGCGCGCCAAGATCACTACTTTGGCTGCAGGGCCTGCTTTGCGGTGCGCTCGCTACCCTGGCCACCCCGACCGCTGTGCTACTCGCGGTGCTGTTCAGTCCGGCCTTGCTGGCGACGTTGCTCGATCGACAGCCCGGTCATCCGATTGCGCGATGTGTGGTGCTATGTAGCCTGAGCGCCATTGTCGGACCGGTCGGACTACTTTGGTCCGCCGGTCACACCATGGAAGCCGCCATAACGCTCGCCTGCGATGTCGAGGTCGTAGGCACAGCTTGGGCCGCGGCCGCGGCCGGGTGGCTGCTGGCCGAGCTGTTGCCGGTCGGCGTCCGCATGGTCCTGGAAGTGGCCAGCCGGTCGCGCGCAGTGGCGCTGGGGATCGCCAGGCAGCGTCTGGAAACCGAGTGGGGCCTTCCGCCGACAACAGCCGCCAAATAACAACCCAAATAAAAAACCAGGAGCAAGCTCCTGGTTTTTCAAACAGTGGAAGGCTGAAAGTATCAGGCGGCCTGGGCGGCCATCCGACGCTCGGCGACCTGGGTCTTCATCGCTTTCTGCAGCTTCTCGAACGCCCGTACCTCGATCTGACGCACCCGCTCGCGTGAGATGTTATACTGATGCGACAGATCTTCGAGCGTGGTCGGCTCCTCGGTCAGCCGTCGCTCGGTCAGGATATGGCGCTCACGCTCGTTCAGAGACTTGAGCGCGGTCGACAGCAACGCCTGGCGCCCCGTCATCTCCTCGCGATCGCCAACCGTGGTTTCCTGATTGTCGGATTCATCGACTAGCCAGTCCTGCCACTCACCCTCGCCATCCAGGCGCACCGGCGCATTCAGGCTGTGATCCGGGGCGGCCAGACGTCGGTTCATGTTGACCACGTCCTGCTCAGGCACAGCCAGCACCTTAGCGATCTTCGCTACCTGCTCGGGATGCAGGTCACCATCATCGATTGCCTGCATTTGGCCCTTCAGCCGGCGCAGATTGAAGAACAGTTTCTTCTGCGCGGCAGTCGTGCCCATCTTCACCAATGACCAGCTGTGCAGTATATACTCCTGGATCGCGGCGCGGATCCACCACATGGCATAGGTCGCCAGTCGGAAGCCACGCTCCGGATCAAAGCGTTTGACCGCCTGCATCATGCCGACATTGCCCTCGCTGATCAGCTCGCCAACCGCCATCCCATAACCGCGATAGCCCATTGCAATTTTGGCGACCAACCGCAAATGTGAGTTTACGAGTTGATGAGCAGCGTCTAGATCCTCTTGGTCTCTCCAACGACGCGACAGAGCAAGCTCGTTCTCGTAGGTAAGCATCGGAAATTTTCGAATTTCTTGAAGGTAACGCGTTAGGTTGCCCTCTGGGGCGATATTAACAACGGCAGCAACCATTATAGGCTCCCTTGCCTATGCACCTGGAACCTGCCCATTTCGGCACAGGCACAGGATTAAATTAGCTGACCAAGGATTGGTTCAGCTTGGTGATGAACCGGTAGCAGTAGAAACTCGCGTCTCGAACTTCGCTCCGGTAGAACCAGCAGCGCGCCCAAACGTTCCCGGAAAGTTCCAACTCAAGCATTTTTGCGCTTGACTGGCCTTACCTCGACCCGTGTAGTCCGTGTCGTTGACAGTTTAATACCGGACTTCTCCGGTCCTGTCAACCGATTCGAGTAATCCAACCCATATCGCCGATGCCGTCGTCAAGATAGGTCAATAATACTTCCATATCAGCCGGCGGCGAACTTTCGAACGACAACGCTTGCCCCGTCCGCGGATGCGCGAAGCCGAGCCGCGCGGCGTGCAGCGCCTGCCGCGGAAAATCCAGCAGCGCGCCACGCTCCGGTTCCGGCACCGACCGCGCCGCTCCCGGAATGCGCCGCAGATAGACCGGATCGCCGACAATCGGGTAGCCCTGGGCAGCCAGGTGAACACGGATCTGATGCGTCCGCCCAGTTGCCAGCCGGCATTCCAGCAGCGACACGCCCGCGCCGCCGGCGGGCAGCCGGGCAGGTTCTACGTGCCAGGACCGCAGCAGCCGGTATCGGGTCAAGGCCGGCTTGCCACCGCTTCGCACCACCGCCATCCGCTTGCGGTCACGCGGATCACGCCCAATCGCACCCTCGATCTCGCCAGCCGGAGGATACGGCGTGCCCCAGCACAGCGCCAGGTAGAACCGGTCGATGTCGCGCGCGGCGAAGGTCGCCGACAGCGCGGCCAGAGCCATCTCGGTCTTGGCCACGACCATGACGCCGGAGGTATCCTTGTCCAGCCGGTGCACGATCCCCGGCCTTCGCTCACCGCCGATACCCGGCAGTCTGTCGCCGCAATGGGCCAGCAACGCGTTGACTAAAGTACCATCCTCGTTGCCCGGCGCCGGATGCACCACCAGCCCCGCCGGCTTGTCGAGCACGATCAGATCCTCGTCCTCGTAAAGTATATCGAGAGGAATCGCCTGCGCCGTCGGCTGCGCCGCCACCAGCGGCGGCCGATCGACGCTGTAGGTGGCGCCAGCCCGCACCGGCTCGGACGGATTTTTCAGAGCCTGCCCGTCCCTCGACACCAGCCCGTCCTGGATCAGCGTCTTCAGCCGCGAGCGTGACAACGAGCCGATTGCCTCGGCCAGAAAACTGTCGACACGCTGGCCCGCAGCCTCCACCGGCGCATGCACGGTAACGGCCAGGCTATTCTCAGACGGAACGTTCATCCGCCGCGCTTTAGCCGGTATTTGCCCGCGCCTGCAAAGAATCGGATACAACCGTGACATGCGCGCACTCAAAATCCTCACCATCGCCATGGCGGTGCTGATCGTCGCCGCCACCGTCACCCTTGGCGTCCTGATCACCCGCAGGCTCGGCGGCATCGTCCCGGCCCCGGTCGCCACGGTGCTCGACGAGCCGTCCGGCACCCGCATCGCCGGCATCGCCGCTCTGCCCGACCGCCTCGCGTTGCAGCTCCAGGGCGGCGGCCCGGACCGGGTCCTGTTCCTCGATGCCCGTACCCTTGCACCGCTCGGCCGCGCCACCCTGGCGCATTAGCCCGCTTGAACTCTCCGCGCGGCTGTCTTAAAACGCGCCCATTGGCTGATGTCTCGTTCGTCTAGAGGCCTAGGACACCGCCCTCTCACGGCGGGAACACGAGTTCGAATCTCGTACGGGATGCCAAAGATTATTGCGAAGTAGGCATGGGGCTCGTCCTCCGCGAGTATTCCAACTGCCAGAGACGGCAGTCGGAACCTTCGTCGGCTATGGCCCAAACCCCGTCCCACGTTCAAGCATCGGTGCAGCGCTCCCGTGAGCGCAATACCTAAGTAGGGGGTTCAAAGGGGCGACTGCCCCTTTGCGGGTCAAGGCAAAGCCCATGCTTCCTGCTGCCTACAGCGTCCGGTTTGCGGCTACAGGCTCCTCCTCCAGCGCACGGGCGGTTTCCGGCGGTTCCAGCTGCCACGGCACCAGCAACACCGAAACGTCCGGCCCGCCATGGCGCAGTATGCTGATGCGCAAGTTGGCAGTGCGCCGCGTGTGCAGCACTGCCTTTCACCACCGTCTGCCGGCCAGCTCGCCGACCCCGGCCGAAATCCTGACCGCGAAGTTGAGCATGTAGTCGACCACCAGCGCCAGGATCGCTCAGGTGATCGGCTGCACCGGCAGAATTGCCTCGGACCCGTGGAAGGCAGTGTCGAGCCCATCCGGCGCCATCGCCAGTACGTCTTCGAAGGCGCCGATCTTGCGGCCCTCGGCCACGCGGTTGGCCAGCCGGCGGCCAAGCAGCAGCGTCTTGAGCGACATTCTTGCCCATGCGGACATCGTTGACTAAGCCGAGATAGGCTGGGCGGCGCGATGGCGGGACAGATAATGCCAGGTCACAAGCGCCGTCGCGATCGCCAGCGGCGTCACCACTGTGTAGTTCAGCGCATTCCAGCCATAGGTCGCGTGCACCACGCCCGACATCAGCGCGCTGACCGCCACCGTACCGAACACGATGAAGTCGTTGGTCGCCTGCACCCGCACCCGCTCCGCCATGGTGTGCGAGGTCGCCAGCAGAGACGTCGCGCCGACGAACATGAAGTTCCAGCCTAGCCCTAGCACCGCCATTGACGCGAGGAAGGTGCCGTAGAACGCGCCGAAGCTGAGGTTGATCACCGGACAGGCGACGATAAGGGCCGCTCCCGCGATCATCACGCAATGCGTGCCGAAGCGCTGGATCAGCCGGCCGGTCACGAACCCCGGCAAGTACATGCCGATCACGTGCCACCTTATAATGTCGGAGCTGTCGCTAACCGAGTAGCCGCACAGCATCATCTGCAACGGCGTCGAGGCCATCAGAAGGTTCATGGTGCCGAATGCCGTCATACCCGCCACCGCCGCCACGATGAAGGATGGCCGGCTCAATATCTGGGACAACGGCAACGGCGGCGGACGCTGGTAGTCGGCCGCAGGCAGCGCGGCGAACGCCAGCAAAATCGCGCTCAGGATCGGCAGCACCGTCAGGCTAAAATAGGTCGCGAGGAAGGTGATCCCCGGCACCAGCCCCTGGGTGTGCTTGACGATCTCTGGCCCGATCAGCGCCGCCAACACCGGCCCGGTCATCACCAGCGCGATGGCCCGCGGCCGCTGCGCCGGCGACACCAGCTCGGCCGCGGCAAACCGCATGTGCTGCGCCACGCCGTAACCCATGCCCGCCGGCAACGCAGCCAGACAGTAGAGGGTGAAATTGGCCTGATAGACACCAAGCGCGAAACCTAGGCAGCCGACCACCGAACCGGCACAGCCCATCCAAAAGCCCGGGCGGCGGCCAAACCTCGCGAAAATCATGCTAGCGGGTATCGACGAGGCCATGGTGCCGGCCATCTGGATTGCCATCGGCAGGGTGTTCAGCGCCGGATCGACCGCCAGCGAATGGCCGATCAGCGAAGCCATCGCGACCTGGCCGATCATCACCGAGTTCATCAGTGCCTGGCAGAAGAAAAGCAGCCAAACATTGCGGTTCATGGATCGCTCCTGACTGCTTTTTTTGTCCTGTGCAACGACGAACGACAGCTCAGAAGTGGCTGTAGCCGCCCCGCTCAAGAGGGATTGGTCTGCCATCGTGGCCCATCACCATGACCTCGGCAATTCCATCCACAAAATCCCCAATTCGAGAGACCGGTATTGCGCAGGCAGTCGCCGCGGCAAGCAGTTCCTGCTCCCGGTCCGGCGGCACCGCAAACAGCAGCTCGTAATCGTCGCCGCCGGTAAGGCATGTCGAAAACCACTCCGGCCCCGCCGCCCGCGCCGGCGCCGAAAAAGGTACCAGCGCGGCCTCTACCCGCGCGCCAACGCCGGAGGCACTGCAGATATGGCCAAGGTCCTGCACCAACCCATCCGAAACATCCATCGACGCATGGGCAAACGCGCCGACCAGCAGCCCAAGCCGCGGCCGTGGCAACCGGTAGCGATCCAACAGAAAACCGCTCGCATCGGCCAACCGGCCCTGCCCCACCGCCAGGCCTAACGCTCCATCGCCGATCGTGCCGGTAACCCAGATGCCGTCACCTGGCTTGGCCCCAGCCCGCGATGGCGCCGTCCCCGGCGAAATATGGCCCAGAATGGTCAAGGAAAGGTTGATCGGCCCAGGCGTAGCCGTGGTGTCTCCACCCAACAAAAAAACCCCAAACTCCGCCTGATCCAGCGCCAGCCCCGCGGCAAACCCGGCAAGCCATGCATCCGGCATGCCCCGTCTCACCGAGACGGTCATCAGGTAACCCAGCGGAACCGCGCCCTTGGCCGCGATATCGGATAAATTAACACGCAGCAACTTACGCCCGATCGAGTCCGGCGGATCGTCGGGCAGGAAATGCACGCCCTCCACCATCGCATCGGCCGATAGCACCAGCTCCCGGCCAATCGGAGGCGTCAGCACAGCGACATCATCCAACAGATCCCGTGCGCCTGGGCCGGCAAGCGCGCGGAAATGCCTTGAAATAAGCGAAAATTCAGGCAAGAGCTCTGTCCTTGACCCGCTGGGGCCTAAGGCCCCAGACCCCCCTGATTTCAGGAGGGAGCCTTCAGTTCTTCGGTTTCTGGGGCGAAGTCGCCTGGGCGGAGAAGACGCGCCAAACGGTTCAGCACGCCGTTCGCCATCCTCGGCTCGTCACCGGAGAAGAAGCCGTGCGCCACGTCCAGATACTCGTTGATCACCACTTTGGCCGGCGGCCCGTCCGACATTCCAAGCTCCGCAGAACCCGCCCGCATCACCGCGCGCAACACCGGATCAATGCGCGCCAGCGGCCACTCCGCCGGCAACGCTTCGGCCAGCATCCGGTCGATCGTGTCCTGCTGCAGAACCGCCGCGCGAACGATGCGCGCGAACAGCGGCACCAGCGCATCGGGAATGCGGCCATCCTCGAAACCCTGCATTCCCGGCAACTGCCCCAACCGATGGCGGACAAACTGGTCGATCACCGTTTCGGCCGAATCACCGCCCTGCTCGCTCTGGAACAGCGCCTGAACGGCCGCAACCCTTGATGCGGTGCGTGCCCGCTGAGTTGGCTTGGCCATCAGCCGGCACCCAGCTGGCGCGCCGCGACAATCTGCAGCAACGCCGCCGCCGCCGCCTCGGCACCCTTGTTTTGCCCATCCGGCCGCGACCGCTCGATCGCCTGAGCCAACGTATCAACCGTCAATAATCCGGTGCCGGTCGCCAGCCCGAACTGCAACGCGACATCCATCATTCCCGCCATCGTCGCCTGGCAGATGAAGTCGTAATGGTCGGTTTCACCCTTCACGATGCAGCCCAGCGCCACATAGCCGTCGAACTTCTCCCGCCCGCGCAGCGCGATGCGGATGGCCTGCGGCAACTCGAACGCCCCCGCCACATCCAGCGTCAAAAAACTCGCACCAGCGTCGTTCAGAATACGCGTAGCGCCATCCAGTAACCCGTCCACGACCTCACGGTAGTAGGGCGCCCGCACCACCAGCACCCGTGGCGGCGGACCCGGAACCTTTGGCGCGGTCGGCAGCTCGGCGTCGGCGGTGCTCATTCGGCGTGGTCGCTGATACCGTCGATCGCCCGGTGCTCGACCACGTTCAGCCCATAGCCGTCCAAACCTACGATGCTACGCCGCGTGTTCGACAGCAGCACCATGTCGCGCACCCCAAGATCGAGGAGGATCTGTGCCCCAATGCCGTAATCGCGCAGCTCGTACGGCACCGGGGCAGTCTCGCCAACCTTCGCCACACGCTGCGATAGCGCGCTCGGCCGCGTCTCGCGCAGCAGCACGACGGCACCGCGACCTTCGTCGGCAATTATCCGCATCGCGCCATGCAACGAGATCCAGTGCCGCCCGCCGGTCAGGTCATCCAGCAGATCGACCTGATGCATGCGGATCGGCACCGGCCCGGGCGCATTCAAATCGCCCTTATAAAGAACCAGATGCTCAGCGTACTCTACCGTGTTGGCATAGACCACCAGCTTCCACTCGCCGCCGGTGGCGTGCTGCATGACGCCCTCCTGCACCCGTCTCACCAGCTGCTCGGTGCGGCGGCGATAGGCGATCAGATCGGCGATGGTGCCGAGCTTGAGGTTATGAAACTGCGCGAAGGTAACCAGGTCAGGCAGCCGCGCCATGGTGCCGTCATCGTTCATGATCTCGCAGATCACGCCGGATGGGTTGAGCCCGGCCAGCCGCGAGATATCCACGGCGGCCTCGGTGTGGCCGGCCCGCACCAGGGTGCCGCCCTCGCGCGCCATTAGTGGAAACACATGACCAGGGGTCACGATATCATCGCGGGCATTTTGGGTGTTGATCGCCATCGCCACGGTATGGGCGCGGTCGGCCGCCGAAATGCCCGTGGTGACACCCTCACGCGCCTCGATCGACACTGTAAACGCGGTCGTGTGACGGGTGCCGTTCGACTGGCTCATCAGCGGCAGCCCAAGCTGCTCGACCCGTGCCCGGGTCATCGCCAGACACACCAGCCCGCGGGCATACCGGGCCATGAAGTTGATCGCGTCCGGCGTCGCGAATTGTGCCGGAACCACCAGGTCGCCCTCGTTCTCGCGATCCTCGTCATCGACGAGGATGAAGATACGGCCGTTGCGCGCCTCCTCGATCAGTTCCTCGGCACTGGCCAGGTACTGCGACAGGTTGGCGCTTTTAAGGTCGTCCATCACCCGCTCCGGCTCATTTGAAATCGGCTAGCCGCGCAACATAGCGCGCCAGCATGTCGATCTCGATGTTGACCACATCTCCCGGCTTCAGCATCGAAAAGCCAGTGACCTGGACGGTGTGCGGGATGATGTTCACCCCGAAACTATCGTGGTCGGCATCGTTTACGGTAAGCGAAACCCCATCGATGGCAATGGAGCCTTTTCGCGCAATGAATCTTGCGAGTTCCGGCGGCACCCGGAAACGCCACCGTGTCGAGCCATTTTCCGGAACCTGCGAAATCACTTCCGCCAGCCCATCGACATGGCCGGACACGATATGGCCGCCAAGCTCGTCACCCATCCGCAGCGAGCGTTCAAGATTGACGCGGCTGCCAGGCTGCCACCGGCCAAGCGTCGTATTGGCCAGCGTCTCGGCTGAAACTTCCACCGCGAAAGCATCCGGCTTGAGTTCGATCGCGGTCAGACAGCAGCCCGAGCAGGCGATCGACGCGCCGACATCGATCGTCCCGGTATCCTGCCATGGCGAGGCAATAACCAGCCGCATGTCGCGGCCATCGCCGATGGGAAAAACTTCGCGCACGGTACCAAGTGCGGTGATTATCCCTGTGAACATCAGCCCGCCCTTTCGTACTCGCTCAGCATATCAGGCCCAAGCTCCATTATCCGCCGTCGCCGGAACCGAGGCATTGACCCCAGATGCTCGACGCCAAACGCCTGTGCCGCCGGCCAACCATCACCGCCCATTATCGCGCCGGCATGAAACCAGGCCACGCGATCTACCATATCGGCGCGCAACAGCGACCCCGCAACCTGCCCACCGCCCTCGACCAGCAGCCGGGTGATCCCGGCCTCGGCCAAAGCCTTCAGCGCCTCGGGGAGATCGACGCCGGTGTTGCTGCCGCGGACCTCGAAAATCCGCACGCCCAATTCGCGCATGGCGTCGCGGCGCGCATGGTCGCCACCGGCGCGCGACAGTATCCACACCGGCGCCTCAGCCACGCCGCGCACGAGCTTGGAAACAAACGGCATGCGCAAATGGCTGTCGACTACCACCCGCACCAGCTTCGTCTCGCGAAATCCGGAGATGCGGCAGGTCAGCTGCGGATCATCGGCCAGCACCGTGCCAATCCCGACCAAAATTGCGTCGGCGCTACCACGCATCGCCTGTGCCGCCCGCCGTGCAGCCTCGCCGGTGATCCACTGGCTCTCGCCGCCATGACTGGCAATCCTCCCATCTAAGGTCGAAGCCAGCTTGAGCGTCACGAAAGGTCGAGATTGTTGTAACCGCCAGATGAACCCGGCCTGCAACTCCGCCGCCTCCGTCGCCAGCAGCCTCTCCTCGACCTCGATCCCGGCTGCACGCAGGCGGTCAGCCCCTTGGCCGTCGACCCGCGGGTCCGGATCACGCAGCGCGACCACCACCCGCGCTACCCCGGCCTTGATCATCGCGTCGGTACAGGGCGGCGTCCGCCCCCAATGGCAGCACGGCTCCAGGGTCACATACACCGTCGCACCGCGTGCCTGCTCGCCGGCCATCGCCAACGCCTGCGGCTCGGCATGCGGCCGGCCGCCCGGCGCCGTCCGGCCACGCCCGACTACGCGACCCTCGCGCACCACGACGCAGCCAACCGACGGGTTCGGCCAGGTGCTGCCAAGCCCACGTCGCGCCAGCGCCAGCGCCGCCCGCATGTGCTCACTGTCAGCCCGGTGCCCATCGGCCGGACTCATCCGGCTTCGGCGCCTTCACCCAAGGACCCCAGAAAGGCCTCGAAGTCTCTGGCCTCGCTAAAGTTTCGGTAAACGCTGGCAAACCGCACATAGGCCACCGGATCGACGCCCTTCAGCGTCTCCATCACCAGCTCGCCGATCTGCTTGCTCGGGATGTCGATTTCGCCACTGGCCTCAAGCTGACGCACGATCCCGTTGACGATGCGCTCGATGCGTTCCTCCTCGATCGGTCGCTTGCGCAACGCGATGCGTACCGACCGCGCCAGCTTGTCACGGTCGAACGCCACCCGGCGAGTATCGGTCTTGACCACCGTCAGTTCTCGAAGTTGCACCCGCTCCACGGTGGTGAAGCGCTGGCCACAGTTACCGCAGAAGCGCCGGCGGCGAATGGCGGAGGCATCCTCGGTCGGTCGGCTATCCTTAACCTGCGTGTCGTCATGGCCGCAGAACGGACAACGCACCGGATCGCCTCAACGGCCGGGATAGATCGGAAACCGCGCGCAAAGCGCCCGCACACGCTCTCCAACCGCCTGCTCGGCGGCCTGATTGGAGCCACCGTTGGACGCGCCCAACCCAATCAGCACCTCGTCGATCATCGCACCGATTTCCTGGAATTCCGCCACGCCAAACCCGCGAGAGGTTGCCGCCGGGCTGCCGAGCCGGATGCCCGAGGTAATCGCCGGCTTTGCCGGATCGAACGGGATTGCGTTCTTGTTGGCCGTGATATGGGCCCGTTCCAGGCTGGCTTCCGCCGCCTTGCCGGTCACGTTCTTCGGCCGCAGGTCGACCAGTACTAAGTGGCAGTCGGTGCCGCCGCTAACGATGTCGAAGCCGCGCCGCTTCAACGTCTCGGCCAGCACCCGGGCATTCTCCTGCACCGCCTTCTGGTAGCTGCGAAACTCCGGCCGCAACGCCTCGCCGAACGCCGCCGCCTTGCCGGCGATGACATGCATCAGCGGTCCACCCTGAAGCCCCGGGAACACCGCCGAGTTGAACTTCTTGCCGAGATCCAGATCGTTCGACAGGATCATTCCGCCGCGTGGTCCGCGCAGCGTCTTGTGCGTCGTCGTGGTCACGACATGGACGTGCGGCAGCGGGCTCGGAAACAAGTCGGCCGCCACCAGCCCGGCGAAATGTGCCATGTCGACCATAAAATACGCGCCGACCTCATCCGCCACCGCGCGTATTCGAGCGAAATCGATGAACCGCGGATACGCCGAGCCGCCGGCGATGATCAGTTTCGGCTTATGCTCACGCGCCAAACCCTCAAGCTGCGCATAGTCCAGCTCGCCATCCTCTCGCCGCACACCGTACTGGATTGCATTGAACCACTTGCCGGACAGGTTCGGCGCGGCACCGTGCGTCAGATGCCCACCCGCATCCAGGCTCATGCCAAGGATGGTGTCGCCCGGCTTGATCAGCGCCAGAAACACCGCCTGATTGGCTGAGGCACCCGAATGCGGCTGGACGTTGGCATACTCGCACGAGAACAACTTCCTAGCCCGTGCGATCGCCAGTTCCTCGGCAACATCGACATAGACGCAGCCGCCGTAATATCGTTTTCCCGGGTAGCCCTCGGCATACTTGTTGGTCAGGACGCTGCCCTGCGCCTCGAGCACCGCGTTGGAGACGATGTTCTCGCTGGCGATCAGCTCGATTCCATCCTGCTGGCGAACCAGCTCATGGCGGATCGCCGCAGCAAGCTCGGGATCGGTCTCGGCCAGCGGAGCGCCAAAAAAGCGCTGCAGGCTGGCGGCCGGAAGGTTCTGGTTCATGAATGGGTCCAACAGGAATGTTTCGGCACTGTCGCCAACATCTAGCATGCGGCCGTCACGGCACAAACGCCGGCCCTGCATATGGCGGTTTGCCACCGGCTTGCCAGCCATTTACTACCAGACGCTGCAGGCAGAAGAAAAGGCTGGGGCTTTGTCCCTGACCCCGCCCGGGAAGCGCCCGGGAGCGCATCCCCTAAGTCAGGCGGGTTCAGGCGCGCTTCTCTTGGCGGGGTTTGGGGCAGAGCCCCATGCTTGTCTACCTACGGCGTTTAAAAGGAACTTAACCGTGACCGTCGGACGTTTCCCCAACACCCGCATGCGGCGCAACCGCACCGATGCGTGGACCCGCCGGCTGGTGGCCGAAAATAAGTTATCGGTGGATGACCTGATCTGGCCAATCTTCCTGATCGAGGGCACCGGCAGCACCGTCGCCGTCGACTCGATGCCGGGTGTGGATCGGGTGACGCTCGACCGGTTGGAGGCTCACGTCGCCGAGGCGGTAGCGCTCGGCATTCCCGCGATCGCGTTGTTCCCTGCCACGCCGATCGAGAAAAAGGATGCCGAGGGCACCGAGGCCCTGAACGAGAACAACCTGATCTGTTCGGCCGCCCGCATTCTCAAGCGGGCGTTTCCGCATGTCGGGCTGGTCGGCGACGTGGCGCTGGACCCCTACACCGACCACGGCCATGACGGCGTGATCCACAACGGCTATGTCGCCAACGACGAGAGCCTGGAGATCCTCGTGCGCCAGGCCGTCGTGCAGGCGCAATCCGGCATCGACATCATCGCCCCCTCCGACATGATGGATGGCCGGGTCGGCGAACTTCGGAAAACGCTTGACGCCGAGGGCCTGATCCACACCCGCATCATGAGCTACGCGGTTAAGTATGCGAGTGCCTTCTACGCCCCGTTCCGCGACGCGCTCGGTTCCGGCGGCGCGCTCAAGGGCGACAAGAAGACCTACCAGATGGACTACGCCAACGCTGAGGAGGCCTTGCGCGAGGTCGAGCTCGATCTGCTGGAGGGCGCCGATATGGTGATGGTCAAGCCCGGCATGCCCTACCTCGACATCATCCGCCGGGTGCGGGAGCGGTTCGAGGTACCGACCTTCGCCTACCAGGTGTCAGGCGAGTACGCGATGCTGATGGCGGCCGTGAAAAACGGCTGGCTAGAGCACGACCGCACCGTGCTGGAGGTGCTGACCGGCTTCAAGCGCGCCGGCTGCAACGGCGTGCTGACCTATTTCGCCCCGGCCGCGGCACGGCTGCTGCGAAGCTAGGCAAGCGTCTGCTTCGCCACGCCGCCCGGCTTTAGGTCGGCGTCCGGAACCACGGGGAGCCATCCGCATCGTTTACACACTGCAAACAACCGGCGCCCCTGGGTAAAGCTGAGAACCGTCATCACGGCCAGGCTGATGCCGCCGACGGTCGAGCGTAGCGCCATCGCCTGCACCATCGGCAACACGTGCCCGACATAGAGATAGAACCCGGCCTTGATGAAGAAGTATGCAGCCCAAATCAGGGTGAAGATCTGGAAGAACCGGCGGATGTCGGCGCGGTCCGGATAGGCCGTCTTCTGCCGCTGCTCCGCGACCTCCTGCAGCATCGGCCTGGCGCCCCCGGCACCCACCACGAAGGCCATCCCGGTTACGATGTTGGTCACCACCGCCTCATATTTTAGCATGAACGGATTGGCCGAGAACAGGTCGATGCCACCGAATGCCACGGTCATGACGCTGACCAGCATGTAGAGCCGGGTGAACGAGATTTTCCGGTACAGCCGCCAGGCCGTGTCGCCGACGATCGCCACAACCGTTCCGGCGATGGCGATCTTGAGGCCAAAGCTCGCCGACAGCACCCAGAACACGATCAACGGCCCGAACTCGGCCAGAATATATCGCGCCACAGCAGCCGCTTTCGTCATTCCCCAACTTAGCATGGCAACGGGAAACGGACCGATTGGAAAATTCGCGTCCCAAGACCTTGTCCAAACTTGTAGCCAAGGCTACATCGTGTCGGCAAAGCTCCACATAGTAGCATCGGCAAAAAAAGCGAAATGAGTGACGCCACCGCCTCCCGGAAAACCCTGTCCGCCCGGACAACCTTGTCGGATCGCACCGTCCTTGCCGGCCGCGAGGCTCTTGCGGGGCAGCGCCGCGGCCTGCGCGGCTTCCTGCCGTTCGTCGGCCCGGCGGCGATCGCCTCGATTGCCTATGTCGATCCGGGCAATTTCGCCACCAACGTCCAGGCCGGCGCGGCGCACGGCTACATGCTGCTGTGGGTGGTGGTGGTTGCTAACCTGGTGGCAATGCTGTTCCAGGCGCTGTCGGCACGGCTCGGTATCGTCACCGGCCACAGCCTGGCGCAGCTCTGCCGCCTCCACTTTCCACGCCGCGTTACTCTCGCGATGTGGATCGCCAGCGAAATCGCCGCCATGGCGACGGACCTCGCGGAGTTCCTCGGCGCCTCGATCGGGCTATCGCTCTTGTTCCATTTGCCGCTGCTGCCCTGCCTGGTCATAACCGGCGTCGCCATCTACGGCGTGCTGGCGTGGCAGGGCACCGGGTTCCGCATGATGGAGCTACTGATCGGCGGCTTCGTCGCGGTCATCGGGCTGTGCTACGCGATCGAGCTGCTAATCGAGCCACCCGACTGGGGCCTGGTCGCCTTCCACTCGGTGGTACCGCAACTGTCCGGCGATGGCGCCATCACCCTGGCTGTCGGCATCGTCGGCGCCACCGTGATGCCGCACGCCATCTACCTGCACTCCAATCTTACCCAGAACCGCGTGCCGACCGGCAACGACACTGACCGCCGCCGAGTGCTGACCTACTCCAACCGTGAGGTGATGATTGCGCTCGGCCTTGCCGGCTTAGTCAACATGGCGATGATCGCCTCGGCCGCGGCCGCCTTCCACGCCGGCCACTCCGATGTGGCGGAGATCGAGACCGCCTACCGCACCCTCATCCCCCTGCTTGGCGCCGGCGCCGCGTCGGTGTTCATGGTGGCACTGCTGGCTTCCGGCTTCGCGAGCTCGGTGGTCGGCACCATGGCCGGGCAGGCGATCATGCAGGATTTTGTCGGCTTTCGAATCCCCATCTGGCTGCGCCGGCTGGTCACCATGGCCCCGGCTTTCGTCATCGTGGCAATCGGGGTCAACGCGACCTCGGCGCTGATCTACAGCCAGGTCGTGCTCAGCGTGGTGCTGCCGGTGCCGATGGTGGCGCTGCTGATGCTGGGCGGAAGACAGGATATCATGGGCGACTTCGCCAACAGCCTGGTGGTCAGGATCGGCGCCGGCATCGCCGCCGTGCTGGTCCTGGCGCTTAATCTCGTTCTTTTGCTGCAGATACTTGGTATCGTCTGAACCATTCATTTAAACAGGAAGTGCCGTGAGCCTCCGCCCTTCCACAGCCACCGCCCTGCCGACCGAACCGATCCAGGCCCGCCGGTTCGGCAAGACCCGTGTCGCCCAATCGACGGCACTGCTGGAGGACTATGTCGAGCTGATTTTTGATCTGCTCGGCTCCGGGGGTGAGGCACGCCCGACCGACATCGCGCGCCGGCTCGGCGTGTCCCACGCAACCGCGATTAAGACCATCGGCCGGCTCAAGCGTGAGGGTTTAGCGATCGCCAAACCCTACCGCGGCGTTTTTCTCACCGACGACGGTGAGAAGCTGGCCGAGCGGGTACGCTCCCGCCACCGCGTCGTGGTCGATTTACTCCTGGCGATCGGCGTCCCCGCAGAAGCCGCCGAACAGGACGCCGAGGGCATCGAGCATCACGTTTCCGACGCCACCCTGCAGGCCTTCGGGCAATTCCTGCGGCGCCAGAAATAAGCCTCAGATCACGCCCTTCTCCCGCAGCCGCCCCAGCTCCGCCACATCCAGGCCAAGCCCACCCAGCACCTCGTCGGTATGCTGTCCCAGCAGCGGCGGCGGCAGCCGGTAGTCGGCTGGGCTTTCGGACAGGCGCACCGGATTGGCGATCACCTTGATGGTGCCATCTGGCAACGAGGCATGCGGCATCTCGACCACGACGCCGCGTGCCTGAACGTGCGGATCGGCGAACACCTGCGCCAGGGTGTTGATCGGGCCGCAGCCGATCTTGAGCTGCTCTAGCCGGTCCACCCACCATTTCGTTGGGTGCGAGCGTATCGTTGGGGTCAACGTGTCGGTGACCAGCTGCCGGTTTGCGACCCGCGCCGCGTTGGTTGCGAACCGGGCGTCGGCAAGCAGATGGGACAATTCGAACTCGTCGCAGAAACGCTTGAACGTCGGGTCGTTGCCGACCGACAGCACCATGTAGCCGTCCTCGGTCGGAAACACCTGATACGGCACGATGTTGGGATGCTGGTTGCCTAGCCGCTCCGGGTTCTCGCCGGTCGCCAGGTAGTTCATGCCCTGGTTAGCCAGCCACGCGACATGCGTGTCCAGCATGCCGATATCGATCTGCTGGCCAACCCCGGTCGCATCGCGATGGCGCAAAGCCGCCAGGATGCCGATGCAACCATACAGCCCGGCAAACAGATCGGCCACCGGCACGCCAACCTTCTGCGGCTGCCCGCCCGGCTCGCCGGTCAGGCTCATCACGCCACCCATCCCCTGAATCAGGCTGTCGTAACCAGGCCGCGGCGCATACGGCCCGGTCTGCCCGAACCCGGTGATCGAGCAATAGACCAGCTTTGGAAACGTCGCGTGCAGCTGCTCATATCCAAGCCCGTACTTGGCCAACGCGCCAACCTTGAAGTTCTCCACCAGTATGTCGCTTTCGGCGATCAGGCGCAGCGCCAGCGCCTGGCCCTCGGTCGTCGCGATATCCAGCGTCACCGAGCGTTTGTTACGGTTGACGCCGATGAAATAAGCGCTCTCCGAGGTGCCCGGCATCACCGGCGGCGCGAACCCGCGCGTGTCGTCGCCGCTGCCCGGCTTCTCGATCTTGGTCACGTCGGCGCCGAGGTCGCCCAGCATCTGTGAGCAGGTCGGCCCCGCCAGCACGCGCGTCAGGTCGAACACGCGGATGCCCTTCAGCGGGCCAGTCGAGTCGGTCATTGCATGGTTCCCTGCTGCCTGGCGCTGCAGGCAAGAAAGACTAGGGCAGAGCCCCATGCTTCCTTGCCTGCGGCGATGTGTACTATATGGCCGGTTACCGGGCTGCGGAAACCCAGCCTATACTTGTCGAGATGTTCCCTCTTGCCCTACAGCACGCCTATGGTCGCATGAGCCCGACGCTGCAGGGCATGTGCTGGATGGCAATGGCCGGGTTTATTTTCGCCGGGCTTAACACCGTGCTGCGCATTCTGTCGTTCCAGCTCCATCCGTTCCAGTCCCAGTGCCTGCGCTACGGCTGCGGTGCGCTGGTGATGGCACCGCTGATCCTACGCACCGGGCTTGCCAGCTACTCGCCTAACGGCCTTTCGGGCCAGCTTTGGCGAGGGGTCGTACACACCGCCGGGCTGACCTTGTGGTTCATCGCCCTGCCGCACATGACCCTTGCCGACATGACCGCCATCAGTTTTACCGGGCCGATTTTCGTGATGATCGGCGCGGTGTTGTTTTTGAATGAAAAGATGGTTTTGGCGCGGTGGGTGTCGTCGCTAATCGGCTTCGCGGGGGTGCTGATCGTGGTCGGGCCCAAGCTCGCCGGCACCGGTGGCGTCTACAGCCTGGTCATGCTCGGCTCCTCGCCCTTGTTCGCCGCCTCGTTCCTGATCACCAAGCTGCTGACCCGGCGCGACCGGCCGGAGGTCATCGTCGTCTGGCAATCGATCACCGTGACTTTGTTCTCGCTGCCCTTCGCGATCTGGGTCTGGCAATGGCCGACCGTCGCGCAATGGGCCTGGTTCCTGCTGTCCGGCGTGCTCGGCAGCGCCGGGCACTACTGCATGACGCGCGCGCTGAAGGCCGCCGACGCCAGCGCCGTCCAGCCGATCCAGTTCATCAATATCCTGTGGTCGACGGCAATGGGTTTCCTGATCTTCGGCGACCTGCCGACGCAGACCACGCTCATCGGCGGGTTCGTCATCTTCGTAGCCACCAGCTGGATCGCGCGGCGGGAGGCAAGAACGCGCCAGCTCGCTGTGGTTTAGTTGGTGCCGCCCTTCAGCAGCTCGCTTGCCCGGGCAAAATCGCGCTGCACCACGGCATTCTTGTTGCCACGCAAGACCTTGAACACGGTCTTGCCACCCTTCCGCCGAAACTCGATGTCGAACTGGTGCTTGCCAAGCCTTATGTCGATCAGCGTCACGTCGTTGAGCCATTCCGGCAGCGCCGGGTCGACATAGATCTTGCCGCTTGGCGCATCCATCTCGATCCCCAGCATCGCGTGCAACAGCATGAATGGCGTGCCGGCGGCCCAGGCCTGGGGCACATTGGCGCCGACATACTGCACCGGAAAGCTGTTATCCTCCTGCTGCAATCCGGCGTACAGCTCCGGCAGCTGGTTGAGCTGGAAATGACTGGCCGAGCCGCTGATGCAGCGCGCCACCGCCGCCGCCTCGGCCGCGAACCCATACCTGCGAAATCCCATGGCGATGATCGCGTTGTCATGCGGCCACACAGCGCCGGTCTGGTAGTTATACGGGTTGAACGATCTATGCTCCGACGACAGCGTGCGGATACCCCAGCCGCTCCACATGTCTGGCGCCATCAGTCGCTTCACCACCCGCGCCGCCCGATCGGCAGGAACGATGCCCGACCACAGTAGATGCCCGGGGTTGGAGGCAACCGAAAACACCGGCTTCTTGTCGCCATCCAGCGTGTAGGCGTAGAAACCCTCGGCCTCGCTCCAGAACGCCTCGTTGAATTTCCGGAACAAGACCTCCGCCTTGGCGCGCAGCTCCGCCGCCCGCGGCTTGTTGCCGATCGCCTGAAAAATCTCGGCCATCCGCACCCAGGCATCATAGACATAACCCTGCAGCTCGCACAGCGCCTTGGGCCCGCGAACCAGGCTGCCATCCTCGTACATCACCGAGTCGCCGCTGTCCTTCCAGCCCATGTTCTCATAGCCGGCGGTGGACCGCGTCGCATATTCCTGGAACCCGTCGCCATCGCGATCGCCATACCTGTCGATCCACTCAAGGCAGGCCTCGGCGGTCTTCAGGTGCTGGTCGATAAGCGCGCGGTCTCCGGTCGCGCGCCAAGCGGCATGCAGCGCTACCAGATAAAGCGGCGTCGCGTCGGCCGTGCCGTAGTACGGCGTGTGCGGGATGAGCTTGAAGTGCGCAAGTTCTCCATACCGCAATTCATGCAAAATCTTGCCCGGCTCAGCATCGCGATACTCGTCTAGTTCGATTGCCTGGTGCTGGCCCAGAACCTCCAGCGCGCCGCGCGCGAACTCCGGATAGACCATGATCGTCTGCAACGAGACCAGCAGCGTATCGCGGCCGAACAGCGCCACAAACCATGGCAGCCCGGCGGCTGGCACGAACACCATGTGGTCGGTGCCGGCGATCGGCAGCCGCAGCGCCGCCATGTCGGAAATACCCTGCTGGTAGCAGCGATAGAACTCCTCGTTGCTGGTACGGATCTTCAGCACCGTGTCCTGCCAAGCCTTCAT
>JAYTTA010000297.1:0-6051 GCA_043745345.1 Acetobacteraceae bacterium
CGCCGACAGCCAGCCGGTCGAGTGCGGCCTGCCGAGCAGCCGGATGCCGGTCTGCAAGATAGCCTACCATCCGACCTTCCCGTTGATCGCCGCCGGCTACCACAACGGCGCGGTGCTGCTGTGCCAGCCCGGCCGCGACGACGTGCTGTTCGTCAAGGGCTCGGCCGGCGGCACGGTCAGCGCGCTCGCCTGGTCGGCCGACGGCGCAAGCCTGGCGGTTGGCACCGAGGGCGGCGAGGCCGGCCTAGTTCATCTGCCAGCCCAGCTTTTTAACTTCGCCCGATCGTCAACGAAAGCGGGCGTGCGCCTCCAACAGCGGAGCCCCGTGTCATGAGTGACGACGCCCTGTCCAAGGACCGGTTTTTCCAACGCCTCGGACAGCTTTCGGAGGAAATGATCGCGGCGCACGACAAGGACTTCACCATGGGTGCGCTGGTGCTGGCGGCGCGATTTATCGCCGAGGGTAAGCCGGTCGGACAACGCCCGACAGTCGCGACCACGCAATGATAAACCCCGTCAGTACGTCCCAATCTGGGACGCCTGAAACAAGTCATGGGACACGGTGCGACATGCTGCACTGCAATAAATAGTGAAACAATGGTATTTTCCACCAGTATTACTCTCAACAATAGTTGGCACAGGCTTTGCAATATAGTTTTGAGCGCGACCGAAAATCCAGCCTTGCCCTCCGATCACTGTTCGTCGCGTCAACATCCAACAGAGGAGTTCCCAGATGCCGGATAGCCTTTCCCTTACAAAGATCATTACCCAGAAGGGGATGAGCATCGCGGAGGCCGCGCGCAGAACCGCCGACCTCGGCTGGACGCCGAGCTACGTCCAGGAAGCGATGACCTTCCCGACCGACTACAAGATCAAAAAGGCGCCGCGCGACCCGATGAAGCAGGTCCTGCGCTCCTACTTCCCGATGCAGGAAGAAAAAGATAACCGCGTTTACGGCGCACTCGACGCGGCACTGCGCGGCGACATGTTCCGCAACGTCGAGCCGCGCTGGGTCGAGTGGATGAAGCTGTTCCTGGCCATCATCCCGTTCCCGGAAATCTCCGCGGCACGCTCGATGGCCATGGTCGCACGACTCGCTCCCGGCGAAGAACTCCGCACCGGGTTCACGATGCAAATGGTGGATGAGTTCCGTCACTCAACCATCCAGATGAACCTGAAAAAATGGTACATGGAGAACTACATCGACCCGGCCGGGTTCGACATCACCGAGGCCGCGTTCGGCAAATGCTACGCGACTACCATCGGCCGCCAGTTCGCCGAGGGCTTCGTCACCGGTGACGCTATCACCTCGGCCAACATCTATCTGACCGTCGTCGCTGAAACCGCCTTCACCAACACGCTGTTCGTGGCGATGCCATCCGAGGCCGCCCGCAATGGCGACTACGCGCTGCCGACGGTGTTCCTGTCGGTACAGTCCGACGAAAGCCGCCACATCGGCAACGGCCATTCCATGCTGATGTCGATCATCAATGACCCCGACAACCACCAACTGATTGAGCGCGACCTCAAATACGCCTTCTGGCAGAACCACGCCATCGTCGATGCCGCCGTCGGCACCATCGTCGAATACGGCACCACCAACCGCGACAAGAACAAGGAGTCCTACGCCGAGCTCTGGCATCGCTGGATCTACGAAGACTACTACCGGACCTACATGCTGCCGCTGGAGAAATACGGCATCAAGATCCACCACGACGACGTCAATGCGGCATGGGACCGCATGGTCAAGAAGAACTACGTCCACAAGACGGCCCAGTTCTTCTCGGTCGGCTGGCCGGTGGCTTTCTGGCGCCAGGAGGCCCAGACCGAAAAGGACTTTGAGTGGTTCGAGCATAAGTACCCCGGCTGGTATGCCGAGTTCGGCAATTACTGGAAGTGGTATGCCAAGCTGAGCTTGCCGGGTGAGACCAACATCCTGTTCAACCAGGACGTCGGCTATTCATATCCGCATCGCTGTTGGTCATGCATGGTGCCGTGCCTGATCCGTGAGGATATCACGACCGACACCGTCGATGGCAAGCTATATACCTACTGCTCCGAAATCTGCCGGTGGACGCACAAGACCGCGTTCTCGGCCGAATACGAGGGTCGCCCGACTCCCGCCATGGGAAGGTTCAGCGGCCGGCGGGAGTGGGAGGATTGCTACCACGGCTGGGATCTTGCCGACGCCATCAAGGATCTCGGTTTCGTCCGTAACGACGGTAAGAGCCTGGTGCCACAGCCGCATCTGCACTTCGACGACAGTAAGATGTGGACGCTCGATCACGTTCGTGGCCACACGCTTGGCAGCCCATTGCGCACGATCCGGGAAATGACCCCGGAAGCGCGTGAGACGCACCTCACCGAGTATCGGGCCGGGTTCACCATCACCGATCCGAACTAAGACGAAGCGCCGCAAGCGGAAGAAAGCTAGGGCTCCGCCCAAACCCGCCAAGGTGCAATCGCCCCTTGGAACCTCTCGACTTAAGGGATGCGCTCCCGGGCGCATCCCACGGGGGGTTAAGGGCAGAACCCCGGCCTTTTTAGCCTGTGGCGCCGACTACCCCATGGAGATTTCAAATGGCCGATGCATCCGCCTTCACCGTTCGATTCGAGCCTGTCGGTGTTGAAATGGACGTGCACCAGGGTGAAACAGTGCTTGATGCCGCGTTCCGCCAGGGTATTTCGGTGATGCATGGCTGCAAGGAAGGCCAATGCGCCAGCTGTAAGTCGCTGCTGATCGAGGGCGACATCGAATTGTTGAAATACTCGACGTTCGCGTTGTCGGATGGCGAGCGTGAGACGGACCATATCCTGCTGTGCCGCACGTTGGCGTTCAGCGACATCACGGTCGAGTTGCTGAATTACGACGAGGACCTGATGAGCCGGTCGATCGCGGTCAAGGATTTTCCCGGCACAGTGGTCTCGATCGAGACGCTGACCCATGACATCCGGCTGCTGACGGTCGAACTCACTGCGCCGTTGCGATTCTGGGCTGGGCAGTATGTCGATTTGACTATTCCCGGCCATGGCGTGACGCGGGCCTATTCGATGGCCAATCCGCCAAGCGGCGGCACCAGGCTTGAGTTTATCATCAAGCTCTACCGCGACGGCGCCTTTTCGGCGTTGCTCGATAAGGGGTTGAAGCCGGGTGACGCGATCGTCGCCAAGGGTCCGTATGGCACATGCTTTCGGCGGGAGGCGCGTACCGGTCCGCTGGTGCTGATCGGCGGCGGCTCGGGCATGTCGCCGCTTATGTCGATCTTGCGCGATCATGTCGCCAGCGGCGAGACGCGGCCGGTGCGGTTCTTTTATGGCGCGCGGACCCGTGCCGATCTGTTCCTGCAGGAGAAGTTCGCCGGGTTGACCGCGACATTACCCGATTTCCAGTTCATCCCGGCGCTTTCCCACGCCGATGACGGCGATGCATGGACCGGCCGTACCGGGTTCATCCACGAGGTGGTGGCAAAGCAGTTGCGTGAGGAAGGTCTTGATGGCGACATCGATGCCTATTCGTGCGGACCGCCGCCGATGATCGATGCGGTGCTGCCGGTGCTGCAAATGGCGGGCGTGGAGCCGGAACGGATCTACTTCGACAAGTTCACGCCCGCGACAAGATAGTGGGCTGAAAGCCAAGCATCACCGATACTTCGCAACGGTTTATAAGAAAAATGGAGAAAACTAAAATGAGTGCTGCCCAGGATATCGTTCCCGCCATCAAATCCGGCGCCGCCGGTGCCGCGACCTTCGCCGGTTCCGACAGCCGGAAATTCAACTATTTCGAACCGAAGGGCCGCAAGGCGTCGCATTACGAGGATATGACGCTCGACGTTCAGCCCGATCCGAAGCGCTATCTTCTGCAGGACTGGATCATCTCGTTCGCCGACGGCACGCCGACCTATTCGGAGAGCTGGACCGCGGCGAAATGCAGCGACTGGCATAAGTTCCGCGCCGTGGATCAGGAGTGGGAGCGGACGCATTACCAGCGCCAGTCCACCATCGTCGGCATGATCGCCAACGTGGTCGAGAACGGGCGGCGCTCCGGCGCGGCGAAGCGCTTCGACAAGGCCTGGGTCAAGATCCTGCAGGACCATGTCGGCGCCTTCAAGCATGCCGAGTTCGGCCTTGGCATGGCGACGATGCAGGCGCAGCGCTACGGCTACACCCAGATGATCAACAACGCGATTCTGACCAACTCCTCCTACAAGCTGCGCTTTGCTCAGGACCTCACACTGTATATTGGCGAGGTCGGCATGGATCTGCCGGAGCTCGACCAGGAAGCCGGCAAGGAGCACTGGCTGACCGACCCGGTGTGGCAAGGGGTGCGCCTAGCGATCGAGACGATCGGCGGCTGCACGGATTACCTGGAGCAGTATTTCGCCGTCAACGTGGTGTTCGAGCCGTTGCTCGGCGAGTTGTTCCGCAGCGGCTTCGTGATGCAGGTCGCCGCCTCGCAGAACGACTTCATGACGCCCGCGATCACCTCGGCGGCCGAGGGCGACTATGAGCGCAACCTGGCTAACACGGTCGAGCTGTTCCGCATGCTGACGCTAGACGAGCAGCATTCGCAGGCCAACCGTGCGTTGTTCGAGGGCTGGCTTTCCAAGCACGGCGCGATTGCGGTCGCGGCGGCCAACCAGCTGCAGCCAATCTGGTCGCAGCCGCGTGTCAAGATCGCCCAGTTCCCCGAGGCGTTGGCGCAATCGCATCATCGCCTGCGCATGATCGGTGCCGAAATTGGCCTTGACGTGCGGCCCGTCATCGGTGGCTGACCCGAACCCCAGTTAGGAATATCGCATGTCCCATACCGACAACATCTTCCAGGCAATGAAGGACCTGACCTTCGAGACGACGGTCTCGCACCAATGCGGGGTCACGATGAACGACAGCGTCGAGGCGCGCGCCATCGCCGAGGTGATGGCCGAGAAGCCTGGCATCCGCGTCACCTACATGCCGGCGATGATCCGCATCGACGGCGATGGCAAGATGGAGTTCAAGATGGACGAGATCAGCGAGCATCTCGGCCGCGAGATCACGCCGCACCTGTTCGAGATCTCGACCTCGACCCATTACGGCCGGATGGTGCTGATCGACGACAACACGGTCACGTTGTTCGGCAACATGGATGACGTCAAGGAATTCATCTGAAGCAGCGAGGCGGCCAACAACAAGGCTGACACTGAACACGGAGATTTAAAATGTACCGGACCAAAGACGGCGAAGACATCTTTATTATCGACGGGCACGTCCATTTTTGGGATGCCAGCAAGCAGAACCAGAAGAACATCCACGGCGCGCAGTTCATCGACTGCTTTTACGCCTACCATTCGGCGCTGAGCCCGAAGGAGGAGGTTTGGCCAAAGGAGAAGTTCGAGAAATACAGCGCCGAAACGATGTACAACGATCTGTTCGTCGCCGGGCCGGACGACATGGCGATCTGTCAGCCGACCTATCTGTATGATTTCTACACCAACGGCTTCAACACCACCGAGCGCAACTCGGCGATGGTGAAAAAGTATCCGGACCGGTTCATTCTGAACGGCGCCTTCGATCCGCGCGACGGCGAGCAAGGTCTGGAGGCGCTGCACGCGCTGGTCGAGAAGCACAAGGTCAAGGGCATAAAACTCTACACGGCCGAGTGGAAGGGTGATTCCAAGGGCTACAAGCTGTCCGATAAGGCCACCTACCGCTACCTTGAAACCGCGGAGAAACTCGGCATCAAGAACATCCATGTCCACAAGGGACCGACCATCCTGCCGCTCAACCGCGATGCCTTTGATGTTGCCGACGTCGATGATGCGGCCACCAGCTTTCAGAACCTGAACTTCATCGTCGAGCATTGCGGCCTGCCGCGGCTGGATGATTTCTGCTGGATCGCGACCCAGGAAACCAACGTCTATGCCGGGCTCGCGGTGGCGCTGCCGTTCATCCACAGCCGGCCGGGCTACTTCGCCCACATCATATCGGAACTGCTGTTTTGGGTCGGTGAGGACAAGATCCTTTACGGCAGCGACTATGGAATCTGGACGCCGCATTGGCTGGTTGAGAAGT
>JAYTTA010000298.1:0-1662 GCA_043745345.1 Acetobacteraceae bacterium
ATCGATCGGCAGGGCCGTGAAGCGGGGCGTGTCGAAGGCGCCGCCGATTGGTCGACGGTGCAGGCCGCCACCCTGGTCCGGTCGTTGATCGGCTAGTTCTGCCGGATGCATTGGCGATAATGCGGGAAGTATATTTTCAAGGCTAGGTTGTATTTTTAGCCAGTCAAAAAACCTCGATTGTCACATTTATTTGACGTCGTCGGGTTGCTTGCGTTTGTGGCGCACCCGCCACCTTCAAAGCTCGGCCGCCATGCTAGTCAGCCCTCAAGATTATGTGAGCCGCGTCACAGGCAAAAGAACGATCCTAGACTACTCAGAAGTCAGACGCGCGGCACACAGTCATTTTCAGGGGTCAGACATGGACCATACGCTGACGGAAACCGGCCTGCGAATGACCTATCTTCGCGATCCGATCTCTATCGAGGGATTGGATCAGGACAGGATACTGGCGGAACTCGCAGAGAGCGCCGGCTCCACAAAAGGTATTTTGTCGCGCCACCGGTTCAGCGACTACGACCATCTCGTTCTGGCCAGCGACAGGCATACCGGCCGTGCGCTCGGGCTGCTTGGCGCGCGCGATGGCGCCACCCCGCGCGAGGATTTCGTGCTGCTGGAAACTGCCTACGTCGCGCCGGCAGCGCGCGGGAAATCATTGATGAACCGGATGATCGCGCTCGGCATCCTGCGCATCGCCGGATTCGGCCCGGCACCGCGGGTGATGGTGGCGCCAACCAGTAGCCCGGTCTGGTATCGCAGCCTGCGGGAGTTGTCGGGGCGGTTCTCCGGCGTGTTCTTCCCGGATGCTGACAGCCCGGCGATCCGGCTCGACAGCGCTGCCCTGGCGTTGCGCATCGCGCGTGAGATCGGCCCCAACCTGCGGTTTGAAGCTGCGACCGGCACGCTGCGTGGCGGCCTTGCCGCCGCGGCGCTGGCCCGTATTCGCCCACCGTCGAGCGATCCGCGCATCGACGCGCTGTTCGGCCAGATCCTGCAACCGGCCGACCTCATGCTGACGGTGCTGGATTTCCGGGCCCGCAGTGAGGCGGAAATTCTGGACGATGCTCGGCGGGTGTATCGTGGGCCGCGGCTGGCGCGGCGGTAGGCAGCAAGGTTGGGGCTCTGCCCCAAACCCCGCCAGGAGCAGCGCTTCTGGACCCGCCTAACTTAGAAAATGGATTTTAAAGGCTTCGCCTTTGACGGGGTCCCGTCCTTTAAAGGTGGGGGAAGAGCCCCAGGTCTTCTAACTTGTTAATCTATCAATCTCAGCCACCTCCTCCTCGCTCAGCTTCCAGTCGCCGGCCCTGACATTTTCCTCCAGCTGCTCGGGCCGCGTTGCTCCGGCAATCACGCTCGCCACCGGCTTGCGCGACAGCAGCCAGGAAAACGCCAGTTCCGGCATCGTGTGCCCGCAGGCCGCGGCGAAATCCGCCAGTTTCTCCGATACGCCCCAGTTGCGGTCGGTCAGATACCGTTCCGCCAGCCGCTGCGTCGTGGTCAGCCGCGCGACCTCCGGCATCGGCGCGTTGCGGCGGTATTTGCCAGTCAGCAGGCCGGAGGCGAGCGGAAAATACGGCAGCAGGCCGAGACCGTACTGATGCATCACCGGCATCAGGTCGCGCTCCAGCCCGTCGCGCACCAGCAGCGAATATTCGTCCTGGCACG
>JAYTTA010000299.1:0-1657 GCA_043745345.1 Acetobacteraceae bacterium
GCGGTCGCGGTCGATCTTGCCGCCGACCTCGAGCTTGACGACCATGCGGGAGTAGGTCTCGACCGAGCCGATGCCGTAGATGCAGGAGACCGAGGCGACGATGATGACGTCGTTGCGCTCCAGCAGGGCCTGCGTGGCGGCATGGCGCATGCGGTCGATCTGCTCGTTGATCTGCGCGTCTTTTTCTATGTAGAGGTCAGACCGCGGGACGTAGGCCTCGGGCTGGTAGTAGTCGTAGTAGCTGACGAAGTACTCGACGGCGTTGTCGGGAAAGAAGGATTTCATCTCGGCGTAGAGCTGAGCCGCGAGGGTCTTGTTGGGGGCAAGGACGAGGGTGGGTTTCTGGACCGCCTCGATCACCTTGGCCATGGTGAAGGTTTTCCCCGAGCCGGTGACTCCAAGCAGGACCTGGTCGATCTCGCCGTTGTCGACGCCACAGGTAAGCTGGCGGATGGCGGTGGGCTGGTCCCCGGCGGGTTGGTAGTCGGACACGACCGTGAGGCGGCGGGTTACCGGTTTGGCGGGCTGGTGGATTGGCTTGAACAGCATGGGCAGGTTGGTGTCGGGCATTGGTCGGTCCCTCGGAGGAAGGAAGAATGGGGCTCTGCCCCAAACCCCGTCACGGTAGCGCTGTGGAACGCAATACTTAAGTATGGGGGTTCAAAGGGGCGACTGCCCCTTTTCGGGTTAGGGCAGAGCCCATGCTTTCTTGCCTGCAGCGCTGAATTTATATAGGCGCGTTCCTGCTTTGTGCCAATTCAGTAATCATGCTCGTAGATAACGCCGACACCAGTTCCCTGGCTGGTGTCGGCGCCGGTGGCGGAGGCGGCGCCAGTGCCGACGGTGCCCTCCAGCTTGATGCCGCGGCCGATGTCGTATTGCACGACGGCCTGCGCGCCGTCGGTGCTGAGCGACTTGCGGACGCCGACGTAAAGGTTGGGGCTGATGTTGCGGCCGGCTTCGAGGGTGGAGGTGCCAGAGCTGTTGCTGATCGACAGGCGGTCGAGCCCAAGGCGGGAGCGGACGTTGTTGAGCGGGTCGCCGATACCGGGGGCGACGCCGGTGAGGGAGGCGAGCGTGGCGGCGATCTGGGCGAGTTCCAAGGGACCGAGGGCGGCCGAGCTTTTGCCGAGCAGAAGGTGGGATAGGACCTCGTCCTGCGGCTGGTCGGGTGTCGAGGACAGGGTGATCTTCGGGTTGCTGGCGAAGCCGCCGATGGCGAGGTTGGCGGTGACGCCACTGCTGGTGCGCGAGATCAGGAAGTCGAGTGAGGGGTCGGTGAGCGCGCCACCGTCGAAGCCGACCGTGCCGTGAGTGAAGCTGAGGGTCTGGCCGGCGATGCTGAACTGGCCGCGGCGGATCTTGAAGGCGCCGTCGGGGATTGGATTGGCGGCGGTGCCGGCGATGTGAACGCGGCCGCCGAGCTCAGCGTCGATGCCTCGGCCGCGAAGGAAGATTTGGCTGGGCGCGTCGAGCGTGAGGTCGAGGTGGATGTTGGCGGGGGCGAAGTAGGCTGTTGGCGCCGATGCGGGTGTGTGTGGCGACGTGGCGCCAGGGGTGGGCGCGTTGCGGATGTTGAGCACCGGTATGCTGGCCGGCAGGCGCTCGGGGATACGGATTTCGGCGGTGTTTATGGTGATCTTGCCGGCCAGGTTGG
>JAYTTA010000300.1:0-6018 GCA_043745345.1 Acetobacteraceae bacterium
GCGCGCGCCTTCAGCACGTGGCTAGGCCGGAACACCAGGACCCGACGCGGCAGGATCGGCACTTCCTCGCCGGTTTTTGGGTTACGCCCGATGCGACGGCCCTTCTGGCGGACGGAAAACGTTCCGAAGCCGCTGATCTTGACCGATTTGCCTTGCTGCAGCGCCAGCGATATCTTTTCAAGAACGATCTCGAGAAGGTCGGCCGACTCGTTACGCGATAGCCCGACCTGCATGTAGATCATTTCAGCCAGATGCGCGCGGGTTACCGTGTTCATCGATCAACGCTAAGCAACAAGGTGTCCGACGTCAACAATCCATCACCATAAAATCAATAGGAACAGGGTGTTGCGCTGATAATTCTTTGTCGCAACGCAACAACGAGCCGGCGCATGCAGCCAGTCGTTTAAATCCTGACCAGCGCCGATCCCCAGGTCAGCCCGCCGCCGAGCGCTTCCATCAACACCAGATCGCCGGGCCGGATGCGGCCGTCGTGCCAGGCCTCGGCCAGCGCCAGCGGAACCGAGGCGGCCGATGTGTTGGCGTGCCGATCCACCGTCACCACCACGCGTTCACGCGCCAGGCCCAGGCGTTTACCCATCGCGTCGATGATCCGCAGATTGGCCTGGTGGGGCACCAGCCAGTCGATCTGTGCGCGGGTCAGTCCGTTGGCCGCCAGCGCCTCGTCGACCGCGCTGGCCAGCCGGGTAACCGCATGGCGGAAGACCTCCTTGCCGTTCATCACCAGCTTGCCGGACATCTCAGGCCGGCCAATGGCACCGTCGACGTAAAGTATATCGCCCAACGTGCCCTGAGAATGGAGGTGGGTCGACAGGATGCCGGGCATTTCCGGCCCCTGCCCTTCCCCGGCGCGCAGCAGCACGGCGCCGGCACCATCGCCGAACAACACGCAGGTGGTGCGGTCCGCCCAGTTCAGGATGCGCGAATAGACCTCGCTGCCGATCACCAGGACACCGCGCGCCTGGCCGCTCCGGATCATCCCGTCGGCGATTGAAACCGCATAGATGAAGCCGGCACAGGCGGCGGCGAGGTCAAAGCCGAAGCCGTGCGCCATTCCAAGCTCGGCCTGGATGCGAACCGCTACCGCCGGGAACGCCTGATCCGGCGTGCTGGTGGCGACGATGATGGCATCGACGTTCTCGGGTCCCGCGCCGGCATGGTCAAGTGCCGCGCGGGCGGCGCGGGCGCCCATGAACGTGGCGGTCTCATGCGGCGCCGCAAGGTAGCGCTGGCGGATGCCGGTACGCTCGCTGATCCACTCGTCCGAGGTATCGACGCGCGCCGCCAACTGGTCGTTAGTAACGCAGTTCTCGGGCAAGTAGGTGCCCACGCCGGCGAGAATGGAACGGATCGGCATATTCAACCTATCGCAGAAGCGGATGGGAAATTTTGGAAATCAGCCGGTTCCTGCTGCCTTTACATCGACCATCGGTTTGATTTTTTGCCCATCCGATAGATCTGGCTCGGCCTTCATTGCGGCTTTCACAAGGATAAGCTGGCTTTCCGGATTGGTGATCGGGGCACGGCTGATCTTCGCCAGGCCCTTCTTTATCTGATCGTTGAACCGGTGCACCACCATGTCCATAGCGACATCCAACGCGTGCGCGAAACCCTGGGCATCGGCGCCGCCGTGGGATTTCACCACCATGCCGTTCAGCCCGAGCATGACGGCGCCGTTGTAGCGCCGCGGATCAAGCCATTCGCGCAGCCGGTCGAGACCGGGCCGGGCGAGCAGGTAGGCCATCTTGGCGGCGATGCCGCTGCTGAACACCTGGCGCAGCAGATCGCCCATCAGTCGCAGCGCGCCCTCGCCAGTCTTCAGCGCAACGTTGCCGGTAAAACCGTCGGTGACAATGACGTCGGTGGTGCCGGCAGCGATGTCATGGCCCTCGACGAAACCATGGAACTGCGGCCCGATATGGCTGGCGCGCAGGATTTCCGCGGCATCGCGCACCCGGTCGTCGCCTTTAAGTTCCTCGGACCCGACATTGAGCAGTCCGATGGTGGGCGCTGTCAGGCCGAGCACGGTGCGCGCGAACACGTCGCCCATCAGCGCGAACTCGACCAGGTTACGGGCATCGCAGGCGACGTTGGCGCCGAGGTCGAGCATGACTACATCGCCGCGCGCCGACGGCGCGATCGCCGCCATCGCCGGCCGGTCGATGCCGGGAAGCGTCTTAATGAAGATCTTCGCCAAGGCCAGGAGCGCGCCGGTGTTGCCGGCGGAAACCACACCGGCTGCTTCGCCCGCCGCCACTGCATCGATCGCCAGCCGCATCGAGGCTTGGCGCATGCGCAGCGCGGCCGTCGGTTTGAGGTCGCTGCTGATCGCGTCCGGCGTGTGGCGGATGGTGCACGCCGCCGCCGCCCTGGCATCGCGGGCCAGAAGGGGCGCGAGCAGGGCTTCGTCGCCGACGAGGAGAAAACGCGCAGCAGGGTGTCGTTCGGCGGCGATCGACACGCCGGCGACAACCATTCCGGGTGCATCATCGCCGCCCATCGCGTCGATCGCGAGGGTGAAGGCGGGCGCCAGCGTAAAGGCCGGAGTCAAACCCGAACTAACCCGGCTGTGGGCAACCCGGTTGGCCCGGCCGCGCCCAAGATTAGACCCGGACAGCGCCTTTCAGCGCCTTGCCGGCGGCCACGACCTCGCGACCGTCATAATGTCCGCAGTGGCTGCAGATATGGTGCGGCCGCTTCAATTCGCCGCAGTTGCCGCATTCGGCATGGGCCTCGCCGGTCAGGGCAAGATGGCTGCGGCGCATGCCGGCCCGCGAGGGCGAGGTCTTTCTTTTGGGAACGGCCATGGGACTGTCTCCCTCCGGTCTGCGTGACGCCCGCACACCCGACGCGAACGGACGAGGCAGTCACAAGATGGCAATAACGCGAGCCTCGGCGTCTAGCAGAGGCTCGGCTTGCGGGCAAGAGACTTTGCTCAGGACGGCTGGTTCTTGGAGCCAAAACCGGCTAGGCCCGCGAATGGCGAGGCCATGCCGTCGTCCAGGATGTCCGGCAACGTCGCACCCGGGGCGCGTGGGTAGGGATCGAGTGCCAGCGCCAGTTGCTCGATCGCCGCCTCGCCGAGATCGATCTCCGCGCCGGAATACGGAACCTCGTCGTCCGATTCAGGATCCGGGTCGTCGCTCTCGCGGCCTTCCGGCACGAAGCGGATGCGGAACTTTTCCTCAATTTTGGCGCTGAAAGGCTCCAGCGTTACGACACAGATCTGAGACAACACGGCGTTTAAGGTGCCGGAAACGGCGATGCGGCCGCCAGGCTGCGGGTGAAGTTGGAAGTGGCATCGCAGCGAGGCTACGGCCGGTAGCAGCAGCCGGACGGCGATCGCCACGCACTCCGGCGCGGTTGCCTTGATTTCAGCAGCATGGCCGTGCGGGCCGATGCGATCGACGGCGATCGGCCGGTGCATCTCGGGACCGGGAACACCGCCGGGAGCCGCTCGCGCGTCGGCGGTCATCGGCAGGCCTGCTCGACGGGCATGAAATCGGCCTCACCGCGGAGTAGCGCTGAAAGCGGCTGGCTCATCAGGTGGCTTTCCTCGGCGAATGCCAGCCGGGCCAGCGCCGCGCCGGCGCCGGCCGGCGATGCCTCGCCGCGCCAGACATTCCGCGTCAAGGCGGCTTCCAGTACGATCGCATCGCCGGCATCCATAGCCTGCGCGTAGATCGCGGCTCGGCCGTGAAGCCCCTCCCACATCGCGCGCACCCGCCTGGCGATGCCCATGTCGCCGACTCCGAGCTCACGCAGGTTGATATCCATATCGGCGAACATGGCATCAAAGATCGCCTGGGCCAGCGCCGAACCGCCCGGCTCCTTGCCCAGACGGCGAATCATCAAGAAGGCGTGCAGTCCAACCAGGTCGAACCTCCCATCCAGCGTGTCCGGAACGCCCAGATGGGTATAAAAATAGGGCTCGCGCGCTGCGGCCACAGCGCGGCCATAGAGCTGGAACCCGGCACGCTCATGGCGCGACCGCGACAGGCCAAAAATGGAAGCCAGCGAGGCCATGGCAGGACAGCTCCGATTGACACGGGATGGGCGGCGTGGGACCCCACTGACATAGCGCTTGGGCCGTTGCGGTCAATCACCGGTCCGCCATCCAACCATTGCCATCCGATTGGGGCGAGTTTCCCGCCGGGTCACCGACATCAAGGATGCTACGCTTGCAAAGCCTCCGATTTCCCGCGCAGCCACGTTCCGCCCGACTTCGCACAACACGGCCTGTTGTGGCTCTGCTGGCGGTGATGATGATGGCAACGCTTGGCGGATGCAGTTTCTTCTCGGCTCCAGAGCAGCCTCGTGGCAACCGAGTCGATGCCGACCTTCTGCGCGAGCTGGTGCCCGGGACTTCCTCACGCGCGGACGCGGCGGCGCTACTCGGATCGCCAACCGCAAAGGCGACGTTCGATGAGAACACCTGGATTTATATCGGGTCGATGACCCAGCTGCGCATCGCGCGCACCCAAAGCATCATCAGCCAGGACGTCGTTGTATTAAGCTTCGATGACCGCGGTGTGCTGCGCGGCATAAAGCGCACCAACCTGGACGACGCCTACTCGGTTGGCATGGTAAGCCGGGCGACGCCGACACCGGGCAACGACACCTCGTTCATGCAGCAGCTGTTCGGCAATGTCGGGCGCTTCTCCGCCGGCGGGCCGAGCCAGACGGGCGGATCACCGGGCGGAGCGCCGATCCGCTAGGCAAAGCCGAAATTGCTGACATGGAGCGAGCCCGGGGTGATGCCCTGGATGGTAAGCGTGCTCCGTGCGTCAAGTTGGATCGACGTGCCGGCGCCTGCCGGCTGGATGTGGGCCTGAACGGCGGCATAGTTGGGGAACATTGCCTTGCTCAGGATCACCAGGTCATGCACCGGATCAAAGCCGGCGATCGCATGCGCGCCGGGGGCATAGCTGGTAAACGCGAAGCTGTCGTTTTCCGTAGTCGCCTGCAGCGTGTCGTTGCCTGTGGCACCGGTGATGAACCGCATCTGGTCACTGCCGATGATGTGCCAGGCCGGTCCCGGATTGATGAGCATCGCTCTGCGGGAGACCATCAACCCGTCCATTACCGAAATGGCAGGCGTGCCGTCGTCGTTCTGCCACAATATATCGGCCTTGCCGTCGCCGTTGTAATCTCCGGTGGTCCTGATGTGCCACGCCGAACCGAGGTTGGGCAGGGCGGCACCACCGACCGACGTCAGGCCATTCATTAGCCAGACCACCGGCGTACCAGAATCGTCTTGCCACAAGATGTCAGATTTACCATCGCCGTCGAAATCGCCGGCACCCTTGACGTGCCACGTCGGCCCCGGATTGCCAAGCCCGCTGAAGGCAACAATTCTCGTTCCATCCATCTTCCAGATGCCCGGCGTGCCGTTGTCATTCTGCCACAAGATGTCAGATTTGCCGTCGCCATCGAAGTCGCCAGTTCCGATCACGTGCCAGGCTGGACCCGGATTGATGAGCGAAACGGCACTTACAACGGTCGCTCCGTCCATTTTCCAGATGGCCGGCGTGCCATCGTCGTTTTGCCACAGGATGTCGGCCTTGCCGTCGCCATCAAAGTCGCCGGTGCCCTTGACATGCCAGGACGGTCCCAGATTGACGAGGCCGGTTGGGGTAACAAGGGATACTCCATCCATCTTCCAAATACCCGGCGCGCCGTTGTCGTTCTGCCAGAGAATGCCGGCCTTGCCATCCCCATAGAAATCGCCCGAACTCTTGACATGCCAAGCCGGACCCGGATTGACGAGCCCGCTATAACCGAGGATCGCCGTTCCGTTCATTATCCAGATGCCGGGCGTACCATCGGCGTTCTGCCATAGAATATCCGACCTTCCGTCACCACTGAAATCGGAGGCGACCCGGACCCGGGAGGTCAAGGGCAGCAAACTGACGGTGCTACCCCCGCCAATTGCCGGTGCCAGGCCGAACCCTCCGGCGACATAGTTACCGATCAGGCTGACCGAGGCGACCAGACTGG
>JAYTTA010000301.1:0-6018 GCA_043745345.1 Acetobacteraceae bacterium
GGCCCACTGGCCACGGAGATCGAGGCGATCATCCGGGGCTGCACCACCGCCGACCTCGCGGTCATTGAGGAGGCGGGCCGGCGGCTGTGGCCAGCCGCCGCCAATGCGATCACCGCGATCGACGCCAATCCGGCCGACTGGCGGAAGCACGCGCTACCCCGCGCGCTCACAACCGTCATCCCGGCGGTGGCCGGGGTGCTGGCGCAGGCGAGCACGGTCCAGGCCCTGATCGCTCGTGCGGTAACCGGCGAGCCGGTCACCGCGCCGGCGTTGATGTCGATTCTCGACTGCGGCGCGCGCCGGAACGCCGGCTACTATGGCATGCTGCTGACGTTGCTGCTCAGTCAGTTGCCACGCCCCGACGAGGTGCTGCGAATGCTGGCCGTCAACGGCACCGGCAGCGCCGTTACCCGGGCCGCCGCCGAGCGGGCGGTCGACACCGTGCTCGACGCCGTCGATCGCGACACCGGCAACGCCGCCGCACTCGACGCGGTCAATCTCGGCGAAGCCGGTGCCGAGCTCGCGCGGCTGGTCGGGCTGCTGGATGGGCTGGAGGCGGAGGGCCAACGTCCGCAGGTTCCGGGCGGCCTGCTTGGCGGCACCGACCGGGCCGAGCGGCAAGGCCGCATTGCCGGCACGCGCCGCCGGCTGGAGGCCGCCTGCCGGTCAAGATTCGAGGCCGGGCTCGCCGGCGAGCTGATGCTGCCGATGCTGTCGCTGCCAGCCGACGCGGGATCGGCCGAGATTGTCAGGCTGGAGGACACGGCGCGCGAGCTGCGCCGGCTTGAGATCTGCGGCCGCCGGCTGGGCGGCCAGGAAGGGTATGGCCGCATGCTGAACGCCACCGCCGCCGAGGTGCGGGGAATGCGCGGCAATGCTGCGCTTACCCTGGCTGACCGGGTGCGGATAGTGGAAATCCTGGCGGGACCGGATGACGCGTTGGCTCTGCTTTTGGCCGGGGAATAGGAGCCGGGAGCAGGCGGGACCTTATTCTTACTCGCTGCTGCGGCGGTGGGTGCTGGAGCCATAGGCCAGCAGCATGCCGGCCCGGTCGTGAATTTCGGTGTTGGCAAAAAATATCCTGCGGCCCTGGCTCATCACGCGGGCGGTGGCGATCACCTGGCCGGCATTGGCCCGGCCGGTAAAGTGGGCGTTCAAGTCGACGGTGACGGAACGGCGGACATGACCGGAATCGCCGCTCCAATTGCCGGCGGCAGCACCGGATTCGTCGATCAACGCCAGCATCACGCCGCCATGGGTGATGCCGTGTCGATTGAGGTGAAAGGGCTGCAGCTCGATACCGATGCGGACGAAATCCTCTTGCCACTCCAGAACCTCGAACCCGACATGCCCGAAAAACGGCGAATGCAGCACCGAAAAGTCTGTTTTATCCGTTATATCATCCATCGGATTGGGATCGCCCTATCGACGACGGCCGTCAAGAGCCCGGCGAATACCATGCCGGAAGACGCTTTTCGGCATAGGACGCGGTGCCCTCCTGGCCCTCGGCAGAGTTGCGTGCCGCATTGTGCTCGAACGCCATCAGCCGCATCTGGCTGTCGGAAAGGGTAAGGAGATTATCCGTGAGCAGGGCGCGCTTGATGATGGCGATTGCCCCCGGCGCGCCGCGCAGCACCGCATCGACTATCTCTCCAATGCGCGCCTCCATTCGGTCCGTCGCCACCACCTCATGTACTAGCCCGATGCGGCAGGCTTCCTCGGCGCCAAACCGCTCGCCGGTGATGGCGTAGCGGCGGGCCTGCCGAAAACCGATGGCGTTGACGAGGTGGGTCGAGATCGGCGTCGGGGCGGTACCGACGCGAACCTCGGTGATGCCGAACATCGCGTCCGGCCTGGCCAGTGCCACGTCGGCACAGCAGGCGAGGCCGACGCCGCCGCCGAAGCAGCCGCCCTGGATCACCGCGATGGTCGGCTTTGGGAATTCGTTCAGCGCCGCGACCGCGCGCACGGTGGTCAGCGAGGCGGCGAAGGCCTGTTCTGGCTTGTAGCGCCCGGCCTCGTTGAGCCAGTTGATATCGGCGCCGACCTGGAAATGGCGGCCGGCACCGCGCAGCACCAGACAGCGCACCGCTGGATCGGCGGCAAGCCGAGAGAGGCCGGCCAGCATCTGCTCCAGCATCTCCAGATTGTAGGCGTTGCCGGTCTTCGGCCGGTTCAGTGTGGCGGTGGCGACGCCGCGCGCGTCGGTATCGAGCATTACCAGAACGGTCACGGCGCTGCCTTCTCGGTTGTCATCGTCGCCGGATCGGTGTTGGCGCCGCACAGCACGATGCCGACGCGCGCACCCGGTGGCGGCACGAAGGCACCGGACAGCAGGCCCGCCAGGGCGACCGCGCCACCCGGCTCGACGATCAGCCGGCAATGATCCCACAGCATGCGCTGGGCGTCACGGATGGCGCCATCGGTGACGAGCACCGCCTGGGCGACATGAGCCCGGGCGATGGCGAACATCCGCCCGCCGACTTCGCGTGCGCCGAGGCTGTCGGCCGCCAGGCCGCCGGCGGGCGAGGCCACCGGCCGGCCGGCCGCCAGCGCGTCGTGCAGCGATGGGCAGCCAATCGGCTCCACGGAAATTACCGTCACGCGGGACGCGTACCAGGCCGCCATGCCACCGATCAGGCCGCCGCCACCGGTTGCGACCAGGACATGGGTAAGCGCTGGCGCCTGCGCCTCAAACTCGCGCGCGACGGTGCCCTGGCCGGCGATTACCGCGTCGTCATCATAGGCGTGGATCTCGATGGCGCCGGTTACTACCTGACGCTCCTGGCTGGCGCTCCAGGCATCGTGATAGGTGGCCCCGCCGACGACCACACAGGCGCCAAAACCGCTGATACGGGCGATCTTGGCGGCGGGTGTCGCAGCCGGCACGAAAATCTCGGCGGCACTGCCGAGCTCGCGGGCGGCATAGGCGACCGCCGCGCCGTGGTTGCCGCCCGACGCCGCGATCACGCCTGCTGCGGGTATTTCGGAAAGGCTCAGCAGCCGATTGAACGCGCCTCGGCACTTGAAGCTGCCGGTATGCTGCAGCATCTCGAGCTTCAGAATTGCGGTGCCGGAAACCCCAAAGGCACCGGTGTCGAACGCCAGCGCCGGGGTCTGGCGAACATGGCCAAGCATCCGTTTCGCTGCCACGTCGATTTCTTGAGACCCGATCACCAATTCAATCCTGCCGTTGACGGTCTAATTATCCGACGGGAGGCTTTCTTTCCATGCCACATCCAGTCACATTGCTGACGCATGCACATCCATGGAAGCTGCGGAAGCCGGGACGAGGCCGGCGTGCTGCTTATCGGACCGCCCGGATCGGGTAAGTCCGACCTTTTGCTGCGTCTGATGCAGCATGGTTTTTCAGTTGTGGCGGATGATCAGGTGATCATCGAGGACGGACTCGCCCGCGCGCCTGCCACGCTGGCCGGGCTGCTCGAAATCCGTGGCCTCGGCATTGTGCGGGTCGCTCATGCCGCAATGGTTCGGTTGGCGCTGGTGGTTGAGCTGGCTGGCCCGGTAGACCGGCTGCCCGAACCGGCCCGCCATACCGCACTCGACCTGCCGATGATGCGGCTTGATCCGTGGCGGGCCTCGGCGCCATCGATCGTCGCGATGGCGCTGGACTGCGCACTGGGCCGCGTGTCCCAACTGGCCGGCGCCTTTGTATCCATCTCGCCAATGGAGGACTCAAAGGCATGACCGCACGACGGCGCGTGGTGATCGTCACCGGCCTGTCCGGCGGCGGCAAGGTCTCCGCGTTGCGGGTGTTGGAGGACCTTGGCTATCAGGCTGTCGACAATCTGCCGGTGTCGATGATCGAGCAAGTGGTCAACGACGGCGGCTGCGACCTGGTGATCGGCGTCGATACCCGCACCACCGGATTTGACGTCGTCAGCATTCTGGACACCATCAGCCGGTTGCGCGCTGATCCGGAGCTGCGGCCGGAGCTCGTCTACATGTGGGCCGAGGAAGGCACGTTGCTGCGCCGCTACACCGAAACCCGGCGCCGCCACCCGATGGCGCCGCAGGGCCGAGTGTCGGACGGCATCGCCATCGAGTTGATCCAGACTGCGAGCCTGCGCGACGCCGCCGACCTGTCGATCGATACCTCAGATCTGCCGATCCCCGCGCTGCGCCGGCTGATCGAGGGCCATTTCGGCGCCGACAGCGCGACCGACTCACCTGCGCTTGTCGTATCGTTGATTTCCTTCGCTTATCCACAGGGACTGCCGCGCGAGGCGGACCTGGTGTTCGACGTGAGATTTTTGCGCAATCCGCACTACGTGCCGGAGCTTCGCGCGCAGACCGGCCTAGATGCAGAGATCGGTGCCTATGTTGCCGCCGACGACTTCTTCATGCCATTCTTCGACCGCCTGACCGGCATGGTGGAGTTGCTTTTGCCCCGTTTCGCTCAGGAGGGTAAAAAATACGTGTCGATCGCCATTGGCTGTACGGGTGGGCGGCATAGATCCATATATGTAGTTGAACGTCTGGCAAACCATCTGGCCGACAGCATCGCGCAACGCCACTTTGGCTGGCGCTTGCACGTTACGCATCGCGAGTTGGCCCGGGATGGGCTCTCCGCGACCTACCTTGCCGACCGTGCGCTGATGCGCCAAGCCAAGTTTGACACCGTTCCGGAGGGTGACTCACGTTTCCGTGAAGAGTTATTGGACGCCGGGACGCAAACGGTGGATGAACAGAAGCGTGTGATAGATGGGCCGGCCAAGGTCGCCAGTGCCGGACAGGCCCGCGAAGGGGGAGAGGCATCCCAATCCTTCCAGGCGCAGGAGGCCCGAGACAACCGAATGCCTGAGATAACAGTATGATCGAGTTGACCAAATTGCCTGTGTTCGCGAAACCGCTACGCCGATGATCGGTCTTGTGCTCGTCACCCATGGACGACTGGCCGAGGAACTGCGCTCCGCGATGGAACATGTCGTCGGCGCGCAGCGTAACGTCGATACCGTCTGCATCGGCCCCGACGACGACATGGAAGGCCGCCGCGCCGAGATCGAGATTTGCATCGACCGATGCGACACCGGCGACGGCGTCGTGTTGCTGACCGACATGTTCGGCGGCACGCCGTCAAACCTGGCCATTTCGATGATGGACCGCAAGCATGTCGAGGTCATCGCCGGCGTCAATCTGCCGATGCTGGTAAAGCTGGCCAAGGTGCGCTCCAGCGAACCGTTGGCGTCTGCGGTCGGCTGTGCCCAGGATGCCGGTCGGAAATACATTTCCGCCGCCTCGCACATCCTGCATGGCTCGAAGGTTAATGGCACCTGCCGGTGATCGGGACAGATCGATGATAGGGACAACCCTGTGATCGAGCCGGCACCGGTCGCTGGCACCGAATGCACGCTGATGCGCGTGCTCAGGATCGTCAACAAGCGTGGTCTGCATGCCCGTGCGGCCGCGAAGTTTGTGACCGTTGCCGAACGCTTCGGCGCGTCCGTCGAGGTCAGCCGCGATGGCCAGTCGGTTTCCGCGCGGTCGATCATGGGGCTGATGATGCTGGGCGCCGGGCAGGGCTCGACGATCGAGCTGCAGGCCGAGGGCTGGGATGCCAAGGAAGCCGTCGATGCTTTGGCCGAACTGGTCGAGGCCGGCTTCAATGAACAGGACTGACCCGCCTTCAAATCCCGCAACGTCCGCACCTACCCCCCAACATAGACGGCTCTGGCGTGCGTCGTCCGGTCCGCCATCGGTGCCGGAAGTCGTGCTGACCGGCATCGCGGTGTCCGCGGGGATTGCCATCGGCCCGGTGTTCGGCACCACCGAGGCGCCCACGCAGATCGTCCATAAGCGCATCCAGGCCTCCGACATCGCGTCCCAGACCGCCCGGTTGGAGGCCGCGATTCTGCAGTCTCGAAAACAGCTGGGGAAACTCCGCACGCGACTGTCGGTACTGCCCGAGGAGAGCCAGGCCGAAATCGCGCCGTTGATTGACGCCTATATCCAGATGATCGGCCCGTCCCGGCTGATCCGCGGCGTGCGCCGGCGCAT
>JAYTTA010000302.1:0-1650 GCA_043745345.1 Acetobacteraceae bacterium
GCCGAGGCCATATTCGGCAACCCGGCTCAACTTTATACCAAGGAGTTGATGGCTGCGTCGTTCGCACTCGATGAAGCGCCGCGGGTGAAGGAAGCATGGGGCTCTGCCCCAAACCCCGCCCGGGTAGCGCCCGGGAGCGCCTAGCCTAAGGGCGGGGGCTCCTAGGGGCGACTGCCCCTTGGCAGGTTTGGGCGGAGCCCGACCTTACGTATTGCCAACGTCGTCATTCCGCAGCCTGATGTTTCTTGCTGGAGATATCACGCACGAACGGGTTCCGGAACTTTGCTTCCATCACCACCGGGTACAACGAGGGCAGCACCAGCAGCGTCAACAACGTGACGGTGATCAGGCCACCGACGACCACGCCGGCGATCGGGGAGACCAGCGTGGCAATGCCGGTGCCTGTACTCGGATGGAGCCGCGTGACTTCGGCCTGCAGCGCGCCGGCACTGGCGCGGGCGTTTGCGCGGCGGCGTCCGCGTCGGCTGCCAGCGCGTCGCTCTCGGACGACTCGCCGACGCGGGAGCCGCGCGCCAGATTAGTGGCCAACGCCCGCGCGGCGGCCAGCCGACGCGCGGTCATTGACATAGGTGCCGCTGAGCAAGGGCGCGTTGGGAAAGAACGCGCCGCCGGCGGCAAGCCGGGCCGTTGCGGTGGCCTACTCCCGCCGGGCAGGCAGCCGCGCCCAGACCTCGGCGACCGCATCGTGGAAGCTTAGCGATGCCTCTCTCGGTTCGCGCGCCAGCCCATCGCTCGGCGTCAGAACGATTTTCGGCAGAACCAGAGATGAGACAAGCAGGCCTGCGCCTGCCGGCCGCCGGTGCATCATGGCGATCTTGTTTCTTGCCTGGAATGCAGCCGAAAAACGAGTCTGCCGAGGCGTTGGTTCCGGTGTACTAGCCGGGCGAGAACGTAGCGGGCGACAGGATACGGTTCTCCATCTTTACCAGCAGGCCCATCTCGGTGGTTTTGCCGACGTAAACCTTCCAATCCGGATCGGCCGCCATCGCCGCCCGACGGGTTTCGCGGTCGGCCTGGCTGGCATAGCCCCACATGTGCACGACGGTGTTCAACTTGCCCTCGATAGTGGTGTACCAGCCGACGCAGTTGCCGAGGATGCGCGACTGGGTCGCCCAGCCGAACTCCTTGTAGCAGGCGACGAAATCGGCAATGCGGCCGGCCTTGATGGTGTAGATGCGAAGATCGACGATCATGGCAATTGCCCTGTGCGGTTGATGGCGCGCCAGCTTGCACCCCGCCGACGGCAGGGTCCACGCCGGGTTGGCGTGGTTGTCACGCAATCATCATTTGCTTGGATGGGCGGCGCTGTAAATGTCGGTCCTGCTCGTCGCCTGTTGCAGGAAGCCGGAATGGTGGAACACGCTGAACGGAGAATACCTGGACTGCGGCTGACGGGCCTGGCCTGCCGGTTCGGCGCCACTATCGCCGTCGACGCGATCGACCTTGATATCCCCGCCGGCCAGATGCTGGGCGTGATCGGCCGGTCAGGCGCTGGCAAGTCCACCCTGCTGCGGATGATCAACCGGCTGCAACAGCCGACCAGCGGATCGATCCGGTTCGGCCACACCGAGGTCACAACGCTGCGTGGCAAGGCACTGCGCGACTGGCGCACCGAATGTGCGATGATCT
>JAYTTA010000303.1:0-5993 GCA_043745345.1 Acetobacteraceae bacterium
GGCAGCACTTCGGAAAAAAGCCGCAACTTGGCGGCGCGATAGGCACCTTCCGTGCGGTGATAGTCGAGATGGTCGCGCGTCACGTTGGAGATGGCGGCAGCAGTCAGCCGCACGCCGTCGAGGCGGAACTGAGCGAGCCCATGCGACGACGCCTCCATCGCCGCGCGCCCGATCCCCGCGTGCGCCAGAGCGGCCAGCGTCCCGGCGAGGTCCACCGGATCGGGCGTGGTCAGGCCGGAGCCCGTCGCGAAGCCGGGCGCATGCAGGCCGAGGGTGCCGAGGCTGGCAGCCTGATGCCCGCACGCCGCCCAGATCTGGCGCAGAAAATCGACCGTGCTGGTTTTGCCGTTGGTGCCGGTCACCGCGGCCTGGATCGCCGGCTGCGGCCCGGCCAGCGTGGCCGCAGCCTGGGCCAGCACCTGGCGCGGCTCGGCCGCGGTGATCATCGGGCGGTGGGCAACATCGGGCGGCCAGACAGTGCCCAAGGACGCCAGGATCGCCGCCGCACCGCGCGCCACCGCGTCGCCAATGAAGCTGCCGCCATCGGCATGGCTGCCGGGAAGTGCCGCAAACACCATGCCGGGAAGGACCTTGCGGCTGTCGGCGGTGACGCCCGTCACCTCCAGGGTGCTGAGGTCGGTGCCTGCCGCTGACGCCATGATGTCACCCAGCCGCATCATGCGCAGCCAAACCTAGAACGGGCGGGCGGCCGATGATGGCCGGCACCACCGAGGCGCCGATTGGTCCCTTGGGGAAGGCCGGCAGCGGCGCTGCCGGCGCGGGCGCACGCGCCTCATGGCGGGGATCGCGTGCCGGGGGCGTCGTCGCCTGCGGCGGCTTGCCGGCCATTGGGGTGCCGCTGCGCCACTGCCGGGTCGGCTGCAGCGGCATGGCCAGCGCCTGGTTGATCGCGGCGGCATTGTCGATTTCCGGCATCATGCCGAGCATCGGGCCGATCCGGCCGATCACCCGACCCGCCGCCGGCGCCGCCACCCACCCGGCCGTGGCATAGCCATGCGTCGTCGCGTTGGCCTTCGGTTCGTCGAGCATCATGTAGACCGCGTAGCGCGGCCTGTGCATCGGGAACACGCTCATGAACGCCGCCACGTTGGTGTGCTTCTTGTAGCCGCCATGGGCTGCCACCTTCTCCGCCGTGCCGGTCTTGCCGCCGGGGTAGTAGCCGGGCGATTCGGCCGGCTTGCCGTAGCCGTCGGTGACCACCAGCCGCATGATCTTGCGCATCGTGTCGGAGGTTTCGCCGCGCATCACGCGGATGCCCTCCGGCCGTATCTGATCGTCGGTGCGTGCCAGGATCGTCGGCTGCAACACGATGCCGCCATTGGCGATCGCCGCGGTGCCGCGCACCACGTGCAGCGGACTGACCGCGATGCCGTGGCCGAAGCCGATCGTCAGCGTCGCAATCTCCTTCCAGTTGGCGGGCGGCGGTGCCAGCGGCCGGCCGGCCTCAGGCAATTCGACGCCGATGCGGTCGAGCATGCCCATACCTCGCAGCCAGGCACGCTGGCGCTCCGCGCCGACCGCCTGGGCGATGTGCGCGGCACCGAGGTTGGAGGAATACACCAGCACCTCGGGCAGGTATAGGAACCGCTTCTTGCCCTCGAAGTCGGTGATTGTGAACCGGCCGATATGAATCGGATGGGCGGCGTCGAACTGGTCCCAGACGTGAACCACGTCGTCATCCAGCGCCATCGCCGCGGTCTGCAGCTTGAAGGTGCTGCCGGGCTCGTACATGCCGGTAACCGCGCGGTTAAAGCGCTCCTCGTCGGTCGCCTGACGCACCAGGTTGGCGTCGTAGTCCGGCAGGCTGACCATGGCGATGATCTCGCCGGTATTGACGTCCATCACAATGCCGCAGCCGCCGATCGCATGAAAATCGGCGATCGCCTTCGACAGCTCATCGCGCACCACCGCCTGGACCTTGACGTCGACCGACAGGCGCAGCGGGGTGTTGTCGTCGCGCAACCGCTGGTCGAACCTCTTTTCCACGCCGGCGATGCCGTTGCCATCCACGTCCACGCCGCCCAGCAGATGGGCCGCAGTGCGGCCGAGCGGATAGCGCCGTCGCTCGGTGCTCTCGAAATAGACGCCGGGGATGCCCAGCGCGTTGATCGTCATCTGCTCGCGCGGCGTCAGCTGGCGGGCGAGATAGACGAACTGCTTCTCCGCGTTGGCCAGGCGCTCGGCGACCTTGGCCTCCTCCAGCCGCGGCAGCGCCTGCTTGAGCCGGTGGGCGGCCTGCGCGGTGTCGATCATCTCCTTGGGGTTGGCATAAAGTGCCACCGTCGGCAGCGACACGGCGAGAAACTCGCCGTTGCGATCGGTGATCATGGCTCGCTGCGAGCGCACGGTGGCGTCGGCCGCCTTCTGCGGCTCCAGCAGCTGAGCGATCGGACGCTCCGGCCGGTGCGGCGCCAGCGGCTGCAGCACAGTGGCGTCGGCGAGTTTCAGCGCGACCGCCAGGAACAGCAGGCAGAAGCCGGCGGCCGAATAGACCAGCCGGCTGCGGGTCTTTTCCATGGCACTCCGCCGCTGTAGGTCGGGTGCGGTGACCCGCACCGTCTCCATGCGCGGCACGCTGCCGTCGCGCGGCGTGCCTCGGCGATTGGCAGGCACGCCGCCTGCGTGGTGCGGCGCGCTGTCGGGGGAAGGCGGCCCGATCGCCGGCTCGTCGGTCACCGGTTCAGTTGCCGTCGTGCGACATCGGGCTGGCGACCGGCACCGGCGGCGGCACCATGTTACGCGCCATGCCGAGGGCGGAGGCCACCATCGGCGTCGGTGCCTTCACCAGTTTCGCGCGCGCGATCTCGGCGACCATCTCACGCGGGATCATCGGGACGTAAGTGGGCAGGGGGGCGGCGGTTACCGACGCCATCGCCCGTATCGGCACGACAGAAGCGGTGAGGCGCGGCGTGCCGGCTGTCGGTGCCGCGGCGACCCGGACCGGTGCTGGTCTGCGCTCGGCGGGGCGTGCGTTAGCTTCAGCCACCGGGCGGATTACGGCCGAATGCTGCGGAACCGCGACTATCACGGGGGCAACGGTCGCGGGCGGCGGTACAACCGCCACGGCAGGCACCGGCAAAACCTGCTGGCCCGCCAGCGCCGGCGCATCGGGCTCCGGCTCGGCTTCCGCCACCCGCGGCGGCGGCAGCCTGTTGCCAAGGTCGGCGAGGGCGACGAACTGCTTGGAGTCCAGTGGTTTCAGCTGCAAATACTGGTCGGCCAGGGTACGCAGCCGCTCGGGTTCGTTGAGCTGCGCCCATTCGGTGCGCAGCATGCCGGCACGGTCGCGCGCCGCGGTGGTGGCCTGCACGGTCATCGAGATCTGCCGGTCAAGCATCAGCACGCGATGCTTGGCCTGGTATAGGTAGAGTCCCGATCCGCAAGCGAGCAGCATACAAACCAGGGTGAAGGGACGGATCATCGCGGGTTTGCCTCCATGATGTCATCAAGCCGTTCCAAGGCCCGAAGTCGGGCACTGCGCGATCTTGGATTGGTCGTGATCTCGGCGTCGCCCGGGCGCAGCGCCTTCGGCGTGATCAGCCGGAATAACGGCACGTCGCGCGATTGCAGGCCGCGCGGGTCATGGCGCGAGGGCGCCGGCGTGCGCCCGGCGGCGGCGATCATGAAGCGCTTGACGATGCGGTCTTCCAGCGAGTGAAACGACACCACGACTAGCCTCCCGCCCGGTGCCAGCAGGGCGGCGGCCTGATCCAGCACGCGGTCGATCTCGCCCAGCTCATCATTGACCCGGATCCGCAGCGCCTGGAAGCTGCGGGTCGCCGGATGATGGCCGGAGCGGTCGGGCGGCAGCACCGACCGTATGATGTCGGCCAGCTGCGTCGTGGTGGCAATCGGGGCAGCGGCGCGCGCCGCAACGATGGCCTTGGCGATGCGGCGCGAGGCTCGCTCCTCGCCGAACTGGAACAGGATATCGGCGATCTCGTCGGCCGGCAGCGTGTTGACCAGGTCGGCAGCGGTCGGCCCGCCGCCACCCATGCGCATGTCGAGACTGCCCTCGACTCGAAACGAGAAGCCGCGGGTGGGGTCGTCAAGCTGGAACGAGGAGACGCCGACATCGAGCACGACGCCGTCCAGTGCGTGCACACCGTTGGCCCCGAGCAGCGCCAGCATGTTGCCGAAATTGCCTTCAATCAGGTGCAGCCGGCCGGGGAACCGGGCCGCGAGTGCGGCACCGCGCGCTATCGCCGCCGGATCGCGGTCGATCGCCCAGACCACACAGTTCCTGGATGTTTCCAGGATGGCTTCGCTGTAGCCGCCGCCGCCGAACGTACCATCGACATAGATGCCGCGCGGTTTTGGCGCCATCACGGACAACACTTCCGCCAGCATCACAGGAACATGCGTTATCTGCGTCGCGTCGCTCATGCCGTTTCTCCAACCGAGGGACGTGCCGTGCCGGGCAGCGTCAGACGCTTGCTCTGGGCGTTGGCTCGGGCCTGCTCGCGACGCAGACGGGCGGTCTCCGGGTGCCAGATCTGAAAGATCCGGCCGATCCCCATAAATTCCAGCACATCGGAGATGCCGGCATGCTCGAGCAGCGGCTGCGGCAGCACGATGCGGCCCTCCTTGTCGGCGACCAACTCGAGCGCATCGGAATAGAGCGCGGTCGCCAGATCGTCCTGGGTGTCGCTGAACACGTCGTACTGGGCCAGCGGGGCGGCGAGCGCATGGAAGGCCACTGCCGGCCAGGCCTCGATGCAGGGGTGTTGGTGCGATGGCCGCAGGATCATCGCAGCGGACTCTCCCTCAGCCAGTCCGGCAGCCCCATCGCGGAGCGCGGCCCGGAGCGCGACACGGAACGCGGCCGGGACGGAAACGCGCCCCTTGGCGTCAAGCCGGCTCTGGTGCGTGCCGAGAAAGTGGCCCATCCGGAATTCAATCCACCCGTTCAAAATTGCGCCGCTTGCGGACGCTGTGGGTGCCCGGTGCGGGGCGTCTGTGTCACGGGCGACACACCAGCTCAAATCTCCCGTGGGCGACCATGGGATAACATGGGCTTGTGTGGGACTTCAAGCTGTAAAGCCAGTTTGTTTCAAAAAAGCGGGGAATTTTATTGGTTTCGTCAAAGGCTTAACGACTGGTTTGGCAATTGTGGATAAGTTTGTGGATACAATGTGCCAAGGTGTTGAAGGAAGGCTGCCAGACGGCCTGTAAGCCGGGTTCTGTCCCTATCTCGCGATAGTGGACGGCCATTCCTCTGGGGCCCGCATCGCTACGCGCCTCACGCGACCAACCCGGGCGACGAGGCGAAAACACCTCCGCGTCCACAACCTCTTGGTTTCCCGAGACAATCGTGCCGCCGGCCGCCCCTATTCGGTCTTGCTCCCGGTGGGGTTTACCCTGCCACCCCTGTTGCCAGGGGCGCGGTGCGCTTTTACCGCACCGTTTCACCCATGCCGGCCGCGACGTTTGAGCGTCGGGACCGGCGGTCTGTTTTCTGTGGCACTTTCCCTGAGGTCGCCCTCGCCGGCCGTTAGCCGGCACCGTGTTTCCGTGGAGCCCGGACTTTCCTCCAGCCGCTCTCCGTGAGGATGGCAGCCAGCGACCGTCCAGCCGTCTGACGGCGCCTCAATGCGCGCCGGGGCCGGGGCCGTCAACAAGCTTCGGGCCGTCAACAAGCTTTTATGCAAAGCCCCGCGACCGCGAGCAGCCGCGCGAAGGTACCCGCGTCGGCTTGGCCGGTGATCGCCTCCGGCCGCCAGTGGCGTTGGAAGGCGCGCAGCACGGCGGATAGGTCGGCATCGAAGGCGCCATGTGGCGCTACACTGTAGCCGATCCCGGCCAAGGCCTCGCGCACCGGCTCCAGGCTGGGCGGGTCGTGCAGCGGATTCCCGGTGCCCAGGTCGGGCGCGCCATCGGGCCAAAGCCCAACCCCCTGGCCCGCGAACTGCCGCCAGTCGAACTTCTCGCCGGGATCCTGCTTGCGGTCGGGCGCCACGTCGCTGTGCGCG
>JAYTTA010000304.1:0-5977 GCA_043745345.1 Acetobacteraceae bacterium
TCCCATAGTTCCGCCAAATCGTCAATGCAGGCTTTTGCGGCGCGGCTTTCCTGCAATTCTGGTTCGGCCTAGGATTGAGGCCATGCAAGATACCATTCACCTGTCACTCAACGGCGAGCCACGGCTGTTCCAGGCGCCGCTCAGCGTGGCCGGGCTGCTGGCCGCCCTGGAACTCGATCTGCGCAAGGTCGCGGTCGAGCGCAACCAAGAAATCGTGCCGCGTTCGATCTACGCCGACACCGCGCTGATGTCGGGGGACAGCCTGGAAATCGTGCATTTCATCGGCGGAGGCTAGAGCATGGATGGCATCATCCAACCGAACGACACCCTTGCCGCCCACGACACCTGGTCGGTGGCCGGCCGGACCTTCCGGTCGCGGCTGATCGTCGGCACCGGTAAATACAAGGATCTTGAGGAAACCGCCGCCGCAATCGAGGCCTCCGGCGCCGAGATCGTCACGGTCGCCGTGCGCCGGGTGAACCTGTCCGACTCCAAGGCGCCGATGCTGCAGGATCACGTCGATCCCAAGCGCTACACCTATCTACCCAATACCGCGGGCTGCCATACCGCCAACGATGCCGTCCGCACCCTGCGCCTGGCGCGCGAGGCCGGCGGCTGGAACCTGGTGAAACTGGAGGTCCTCGGCCCGCCGCCGACCCTCTACCCCGACATGGAAGCGACCCTGGAAGCCACACGCGCGCTGATCCATGACGGCTTTGAGGTCATGGTCTACTGCGCCGACGATCCGATCGCCGCCAAGAAGCTGGAAGACCTCGGCGCCGTCGCCATCATGCCGCTCGGCGCGCCGATCGGCTCCGGCCTCGGCATCCAGAATCCGGCCATGATCCACATGATGATCCAGCAATCGGGCGTGCCGCTGCTGGTCGACGCCGGCGTCGGTACCGCCTCGGACGCCGCCATCGCCATGGAACTCGGCTGCCACGCGGTGCTGATGAACTCGGCCATCGCCCACGCCCGCGACCCGATCCTGATGGCGCGGGCAATGAAGGCCGCCGTGGAGGCCGGCCGTTTGTCATACCTGGCCGGCCGCATGCCGCGCCGACTCGGCGCCGAGCCATCGAGTCCGTTGGGCGGGTTGATACGATAGCAAGGTTGGGCTCCGCCCAAACCTGCAAAGGGGCAGTCGCCCCTTTGAACCCCTCTGCTTAGGTTAGGCGCTATCTCCGAGCTTTTCTTGCCTGCGGCGCTTCCCATGCTCTTGGAGTCCATCATGCCCGTCATCAACCGCATCGCTGACTACCACGCCGACATGACCGCATGGCGGCGGGACCTGCATCAGCATCCGGAGTTGGCGTTGCAGGAAACCCGTACCTCGGCCCGGGTACAGGAACTGCTGCATGGTTTCGGTGTGGACGAGGTGCACACGGGCATGGCGAAAACCGGTGTGGTCGGCGTGATCCGCGGCCGCCAGCCTGGCGCGGCGATCGGACTGCGCGCCGACATGGACGCGCTGCCGATCCACGAGGAAACCGGGCACGACTATGCCAGCCAGACCGCGGGGGTGATGCATGCCTGCGGGCATGACGGTCACACCACGATGCTGCTCGGCGCCGCCAAATATCTGGCCGAAACGCGTAATTTCGCGGGGACCGTCTATGTCATCTTCCAGCCGGCTGAGGAGAATCTGGCCGGCGGCCGGATCATGGTGCAGGAGGGGCTGTTCGAGCGGTTCCCGATGAAGCAGGTCTACGGCATGCACAACTGGCCGGCGACGCCGGAGGGCGTGTTCATGTGGCGCGACGGGCCGATCATGGCGGCCGTCGCCAACATCGAGATCGACATCACCGGTAAGGGCAGCCACGGCGCGCAGCCGCACATGGGCATCGACCCGATCGTCGTCAGCGCTGCCATTGTCCAGGCCCTGCAGAGCATCGTGGCGCGCAGCGTGGAGCCGATGCAGGGCGGCGTTGTCACCATCGGCAGCATCCAGGGCGGCCACATCTACAACGTTATCCCAGAAACGGTGCGCATGATGGGCACCGCGCGGTGGTTCAAGCCGGAGGTCGGGGATATCCTGGAAAATGGTGTCCGACGCCTGACGACGAGCATCGCCGAGGGTTTTGGCGCGGCTGCGGTGGTTCGGTTCGAGCGCACCTATCCGGCGACGGTGAACGACCCGGAGGCGATGGCCCTGGCGCGCCATGCCGCCGAGACCGTGCAGGGCGATGCCCGTGTTCGCTACATGGGCCAGCCGACGATGGGTGGCGAGGATTTCAGCTTCATGCTGAATGCCTGCCAGGGCGCTTACATCATGCTGGGCGCCGGCCGCGGGCCGGACGACGCGATGGTGCATCACCCGAAATATGACTTTAACGATGAGATTCTACCCATAGGGGCCAGCTACTGGGCGACACTGGCGGAACAGTTGTTACCCGCATCTTAGTAAGGCGGGTCCAGGAGCGCTTCTCCTGGCGGGGCTTGGGGCAAAGCTCCAACCTTGCTTATTTCTTCGGTTGCCGCTAAACGCCCGACCGCGCTGGCACCCCTGGAGGCCGGCGTTTTGTCATTTGCAGGAGCGAGACATGGCCAATCGGGTTTCAATCGAGGCCGAGGCACGTCCGCGGGCCGGTAAGGGGGCGGCGCGGGCGACTCGGAGGGACGGCAGGGTGCCTGGCGTCATCTATGGCGCAAGGGAGCCGGCGACGTTGATTTCGCTGGACCCGCGCGTCGTGTTGCGGGAGCTGCATCGCGGCGGCTGGCAGTCACGGCTGTATGAGATCACGATAAATGGGGTCGCGACCCGCGCACTGATCCGGGACGTGCAGCATCACCCCGTGTCGGACATGCCGCTGCACGTCGATTTCCAGCGCCTGGCGACCGGCGAGACCATTCGCGTCGAAATCCCGGTGCATTTCGAGAACGAGTTGGCGAGCCCCGGGATCAAACGCGGCGCGGTGCTGAACGTGGTTCGCCACACGGTCGAGGTCTCAGCTGATCCGGACAGCATTCCCGAGCAGTTCACGGCTGACCTGACCGGGCTCGACTTCAACGACACCATCCGATGGTCGAACCTGACCGGGACCGAGGGCATGCGGCCAGTGATCACCGACCGTGACTTCGTGATCGCCACTGTGTCGCCGCCGGCCAAAATCCTTGAGGTCGTGGCCGAACCCGGCGCTGCCACGGCAGCCCCGGCTGCTGCCAAGGCCGCGCCGGCGAAGGCTGCTCCGGCCAAGGCGCCCGCCAAGAAGAAGTAGTTCTTCGGGACGGGGGCCGGTGGCGTGCGGCTTTGGGTCGGCCTTGGCAACCCCGAGCCGGGCATGGCCCGGCAGCGGCACAATATCGGCTTCATGGCCATCGATACGATCGCCATCCGCCACGGGTTCAGCCCGTGGCGGCAGCGGTTCAAGGGCTGGGTCGCGGAAGGAGTGCTGGGCGGCGAGAGGATATTGGCGCTAAAGCCCGCCACCTACATGAATGCGTCCGGCGAGAGCGTTCAGGCGGCGGCTTCGTTCTTCAAGCTTGAAGTTGAAAGCATCACCGCCTTCCACGACGAGCTTGACTTGGCGCCGGGCAAGGTTCGCGTAAAGCGCGGTGGCGGTGCGGCAGGGCATAACGGTTTGCGCAGCATGGACCGGATGCTCAATACGCCAGATTACTGGCGGGTGCGGCTCGGCATCGGCCATCCTGGCCACAAGGATCGCGTGACCGGGCATGTGTTGGGCGACTTCGCCAAGGTGGACCGCGATTGGCTGCTGGCGTTGCTGGATGGGGTCGCCGATTCGGCGGTATCGCTGGCCCTGGGAAAACCCGAGGATTTTATGACCAAGGTCGCTTTGCTGACACAGGATGCACGGTAATGGGCTTCAACTGCGGCATCGTCGGGCTGCCCAACGTCGGCAAATCGACCCTGTTCAACGCGCTGACCGCGACCATTGCGGCGCAGGCGGCGAACTATCCATTCTGCACCATCGAGCCGAACACCGGCCGGGTGGCTGTGCCCGATCCGCGGCTGGCTTTGCTTGCGGCGATCGGCAAGTCCAAGCAGATCCTGCCGACCACGCTGGAGTTCGTCGACATCGCTGGCTTGGTGCGCGGCGCCTCGAAGGGCGAGGGGCTGGGCAACCAGTTCCTGGCCAATATTCGTGAGGTGGACGCCATCATCCACGTGCTGCGCTGCTTCGAGGACGGTGACATCACCCACGTCGAGGGCAGCGTTGATCCGATCCGCGATGCTGAAACCGTCGAGACCGAGTTGATGCTGTCCGATCTGGACGGCCTGGAACGGCGCCTGGTTGCCGCGCAGAAGAAAGCTCGCGGCGGCGACAAGGAATCTCTTTCCGTTGTCGAGATCATGGAGCCGATTGTCGCCGCCTTGCAGAAGGGCCTTCCGGCGCGCACGGCGATTGCCCGCGGTAACGAGGAGGCTGTGCGGCGGCTTCAGCTGATGACATCCAAGCCGGTGCTGTACGTGTGCAATGTCGACGAAGCCGCGGCGGCCACCGGCAACGCCCATTCGGCCCGGGTGATCGAGCGTGCCCGTGCCGAAGGCGCCGGCGTGGTGATCGTATCGGCGGCGATCGAGGCCGAGGTGAGCCAGCTCCCGGAAGCCGACCGGGGTGAGTTCCTGGAGGGGCTGGGCCTGTCCGACAGCGGTTTGGACCGGGTGATCCGCGCCGGCTACGGGCTGCTCGGGCTGGTGACATACTTCACCGTCGGCCCCAAGGAAACCCGCGCCTGGACAATCACCGCCGGCACCCGCGCACCGCAGGCCGCCGCCGTTATCCACAACGATTTCGAGCGCGGCTTCATCGCGGTGGAAACCACTGCCTACGACGACTACATCGCCTTCAAAGGCGAGGTCGGCGCCAAGGAGGCCGGCCGGATGCGGGTCGAGGGCAAGGAATACGTGGTCAAGGACGGCGATGTGCTGCTGTTCCGCTTCAACGTGTGAGTTACAGGCGTTTTCTCAGCGTATGGCAGCTGCGCGGCGGGCGGCGGTAGATGGGGCTGGTATTCAATTGCGAAAACGTGCATATTTATCTATCGGCGCTTTTAATGGGCCAACCGCGGATCGATGCGCAACCCGTATCCGGTTCACCCAAACTGAGAAAAAGTGATACGGCCCGCACGTCGCGGGTCGCCGGCGTTATAGGAGAGACACGATGTCCGTAGGCACCGTGAAGTGGTTCAACGCCCAGAAGGGCTACGGTTTCATTCAGCCGGACGACGGCTCCAAGGATGTGTTCGTTCATATTTCGGCCGTCGAGCGGTCCGGCATGTCGCTGACGGAAGGCCAAAAGGTCAGCTATGATCTCGAGCGCGGCCAGCAGGGCAAGACCTCCGCGGTCAACCTGCAGGCTTCCTGAGTCGGTCCCTGGCTTGAGTAAGAACGCTTCCGAGGCAAGCCAGATCCGAGTTGGTTACTGATCGACCACAGGGGGCGGCAGAACCTGATCATCGGGTTTTGCCCCCCTCTTCTTCCCCCAGCAGCCGAGATGCCGGCGGGCAGCGAAGGAGGCGTGGATGAGCTTACAAAAGTTCAAGGTCGGGCAGAAGGTCGAATTCCTGCCCGGCAGCCTCGACGGCAACGTGCCACGGGGAACCTACACCGTCACGCGGGTTCTGCCCGAGGAACAGGGCAGCCGGAACTACCGCGTAAAGCACCTGCACGACGGCCATGAGCGTGTCGTGCGGGAAAGCCAGTTGGGCATAGGCCAGGCCACCTCGTTCAGGTAAACTACGCCCCAGGCCGAGTCTTGGTCTTTGGCGCCCGAGGTTAGAACTTCGAACGGGTCGTTCTGGGACGATAATATCAATGATACTGGAGGCCATGCGTGGCGTTTAAGCCGAACTACAACCAGCAGCGCGCCGAGCGTAACCGCACGAAACAAGCTAAGCAGGAAGCTAAGGTCCGCGACCGCGAGGAACAGGCCGCCCGGCGCAAGGCGGGACTTCCCGACCTTGAAGCGGCACCCGAATTTATCGGCGAGGATGGTGCCGCTGTGGACGAAAA
>JAYTTA010000305.1:0-5962 GCA_043745345.1 Acetobacteraceae bacterium
AGCGTGTCGACATCCTCGATCACTCCGACATCGACGCCGGCTTCGGCATACTTCTCCCTCAGCTTATCGCGCGGAAAATGGTCCACGACATGTGTGTTCCAGCCGGCTGATTTGGGAGCCACCGGATTATAGCTCGGCCCGACCTCCAGGATGCGGCTCGACCGGTCGGACCGGTGGAGCAGGCGCGCGATGCGGTCCATGCCGTGCTTTCGCGCCCGCGGTCAGCGCAGGATGCGGCGCGCCACCGGGCGCAGCATGTTCTGCAACGGCAGCAGCCGCCGTGTCAGCCAGTGCAGCCGAAGCACCGGCAGCAGCATGGCCATGACCATCCGGACAGGAAACCGGCTTAATCCGCCGGCATAGCGAAGGTCGGTCAGGGCGATTCGGATACGCTCGCTGTCGCCGGCCTGCAACGCCAGCCGATATTCACGCACCAGCCAGGGCAGGAACCTGGGGGCGATCAGGTCACGGACATAGAACAGCTCACGCGTCGGATCATTGGGAAACGAGCCTACCAGCTTGCGCATGTAGATCATCCGGCTGAGTGCCATCCGCCAGGAGAACGAGGCGCTCTGCGAGTACATCCGCCACTGTCCCAGCGCGGTCGGGATGTAGACGTTGTCGTAGCCGGCTCGGAACAGGCGCAGGAACAGGTCGTCATCCTCATAGCCGGAAAGACGCTCGTCGAAGCCGCCTACCGCCATGAAAGCGGCGCGCGACAAGATCGTGGCCGTCGGCAGCACGAACATGTCGGATGCCAGGCAATGTTGCAGGTTGCGCTTCGGATGCCGGCTGCCGGTCAGGTCGATCACGTCGCGCGCGACTAGGCCGCCCTCACGGTCAATTTCATCAAGATTGCTGTAGGTCCAGCCAAGCTCGACCGGGCGCGCTTGCGAGAACGGCCGGGCCAGGACCTCGAGATGATCGCCATACCAGACATCGTCCTGGTCGAGCAGGGCGATTAGCGGCGCGGTCGATCGGGTGATGCCGAGGTTGCGGGCCGACGACTGGCCGCCGTTGGCCTGTCGCAGCAGCCGGACCGGATGCGCGGCGGTGATGCGTTCCACGATGGCCGGACCGTCATCGGTTGATCCGTCATCGACCACGATGATCTCGGCCGCCGGCAACGTCTGGCGAAGAACGCTTTGCAACGCCTGCTCGATGAACGCGGCGCCGTTGTAGAGCGGGATGATTACGGCGATCCCAAGATTTTCTGTTGTCATCGCGTCCTTTCGCGCCGGCAAGGCCAGAACGCCGCCGCGAGATGGTGTTCCGATGCTACCGTATCAGCTTGCGATACAGATGCCACGTCGCGTGGCCCAGCACCGGCATCACCACGATAAGTCCCAAAAACATCGGCAACGATCCCAGCACCAGTCCAACGGCGACGATCAGCCCCCAGGCGGCGAGCGGTCCGGGGTTGGCCAGCATTGCCCGCAACGAGGTCGTTATCGCGTCGAGGAAGCTCGCATGGCGATCCAACAGCAGCGGGAACGACACCACGCTGATCGCCAGCACGACCACGGCGAACAGGAAGCCGACCAGCATGCCGACGCCGATCATGACGCGGCCGGCATGCGTGGTCAGCACATCCTGGACGAACGCGGTCATTGAAAGCGGCGGTAGCGGGCCGAGGGTAGAATCATAGATCGCGCTGGCGGCCCACAGCCAGGCCAGAAACAGGCACAGCAGCACCAGGCTGAGCAGCGCGATGGCGCCGATCGAGGGCGCGCGCAGCACCGCGAATGCGTCGGTCCAGCCGGTCTCGGCACCCATTTCGCGCCGCCGGCTCATCTCGTTCAGCCCAATCGCGGCAATCGGGCCAACCAAGGCAAAGCCGGAGACGAGCGGAAACAGCAGCGGTATCATGTTGTAGCCGGAAGCCACCCGCCCGAGCACGAGGCCGATGACCGGATAGACCAGGCACAGGAACAGCACGTCGGTGCGGTTGGCGGTGAAATCGGCTAAACCTTGACGAAGGGCCGCACCCAGGTCGCCAAGCCGAATATGCCGGATGGTCGCGGGCGCCGAGGCGTCCGCACGGCGCCAGTAATCCTCGGGCGAAGCCGCACCGACGCTCATCGCGGCACCGTTGAACCGTCCCCACAACCAGGCCGGAATGCTTTGAATTTCCATGTCTCATCCTCCCGAATTTTTATCCGGGACTGGCGGATCCACAGCCAAGGCCGCTCGCCGACAAGACGCCTGGGCACGCTAGAACGCCACCCCGTCGCGACGGACTATAACGGCGTTTTCCCGCGAAGCCGACGTGTTTTATGGGTATTACGTCAGCCGGGCGACCCTCAGCGCATTCGTGCTGCCGGATTTGCCGAACGGCACTCCGGCGGCGACCACGATGCTGTCGCCGCGCGCCGCGAACCCATCGGCCAGCGACACGCGGGAGGCGCGGCTGACCGCCTCGGTCATCGAATGCAGTTCGGCCACCACCACGGCATGGACCCCCCACACCAGCGCCAGCCGCCGCGCGGTCTCGAGATCCGGTGTCAGGCCGAGCACCGGCGCCTCCGGCCGTTCGCGCGCGATGCGCAGCGCGGTGCTGCCGGACGCGGTGAACGCCACGATCGTGCGCGCGCCGATCGTGTGGCAGACTTGGCGGGCGGCGGTGGCGATCGCGCCGGAGATCGAATTTTCCGGCGTCGGCCGTGTCGTCTCGATGCCATCGCGCCAGCCGGGATCTTGCTCCACCCGGGCTATAATGCGGTCCATCATGTTGACCGCCTCATACGGGTACTGCCCAGCCGCGGTTTCGGCTGACAGCATAACCGCGTCGGCGCCGTCGAACACCGCGGTCGCGACATCCGATGCCTCCGCTCGGGTCGGCGACGGCGAGGTGATCATGCTCTCCAGCATCTGCGTCGCGACCACTACCGGCTTGCCGAGGCTGCGCGCCGCCCGAACGATACGCTTCTGCGCCAGCGGTACTTCTTCCGGCGGCAACTCGACCCCAAGATCGCCGCGCGCCACCATGACGCAGTCCGACAGCGCCAGGATGGCGTCAAGGTTGTCCAGCGCCTGCGGCTTTTCCATCTTGGTCATGATCCAGGCGCGGCCGTTGGCCAACGCGCGCGCCTCGGCCACATCCTCGGCACGCTGCACAAACGACAGCCCGATGTAGTTCGCGCCGTGTTCGAGCGCGAAAGCCAGATCGGCGCGGTCCTTCGTGGTCAGCGCCGGGATCGGCAGCGCCACATCGGGCACGTTGACGCCCTTGCGGTTGGACAACGGCCCGCCGACTACGACCTCGGTCTCCAGCCCGTCGCTGCGCTTGCGCAGCACCCGCAGCCGCAGCTTGCCGTCATCGAGCAGCAATGAGGTGCCGATCGCCGCCGCCTCGATGATCTCCGGATGCGGTAGGTTGCACCGCGTGGCGTTACCCGGCGTTGGATTGAGGTCGAGCCGGAACGGCTGGCCGGTCTGCAGGTGAACCCGCCCGCCGGCGAATTCGCCAACCCGCAGCTTGGGCCCCTGAACATCGGCCAGGATGCCGATCGGCCGGTCGAACTTCTCCTCCAGCTCCCGTATCAGCCGAAACCGCTCGGCGTGATCGTCATAGGTGCCATGCGAGAAATTCAGCCGGAACACGTCGGCGCCGGCCTGGAACAGCCGGGCCAGGATTTCGGCTGTCGATGACGCGGGACCGAGGGTCGCGATTATCTTGGTGCGCCGGCGGCGTCGCAGTTTCAGTCGCGGAGGCATTGAGGTTCCTTTAGCAAGGCTGGGGCTCTGCCCCTGATCCCGCCCGGGTGCGCCCAACCTAGGGAAGGGGTTACAAGGGCCGACTGCCCCTTGGCGGGGTTTGGGGCAAAGCCCCAGGCTTTCTGCCCAAGGCGTTTCATGTCAGGCGATCAAGATGGCGCGTAAATCATTGACATTGGTAAGTGTGGGCCCGGTTCGGATGAGATCGCCGATGGCATCGAACAGCGTATAGCTATCGTGACCGGCAAGTAGCGCGCGGCCATCAGGGCCGGCGCGGCGAAGGGTAGTCGGTAGCACGAACGCGCCGGCGGCGTCCTCGGTGCCATCAATGCCGTCGGTATCGCCCGCCACAGCCCAGATGTTTTCGGCGCCGTTCAGCGCCACCGCCAGGGCCAGCAAGAATTCGGTGTTGCGGCCGCCGCGGCCCGCCTTTCCGGCGCCGATCGTTACCGTGGTCTCGCCGCCCGACAGCAGCAGGGCAGGGGCTCGCACCGGATGGGAATGGTCGCGCACCGAACGCGCGATGCCGGCCATCAACGTGCCCATCTCACGCGACTCGCCCTCCAGCGCGTCGCCCAGGATGAGCGGCGTCAGCCCGTACCCGCGCGCGACCTCGGCCGCGGCCAGCAACGCCAGCATCGGCGTGGCGATGAGCTGGAACGTGGCGTGCGGCAGGCTTCCGGGCTTCGGGGTTTCATCCGTTGCCGCGGCCAGGTGCGCGGTGACGGACGCCGGCGGCTCGATGCCGTAACGCGCGATCAGGGCTCGCGCATCGGCGAACGTCGAAGGATCGGTGACTGTGGGACCGGAGGCGATCACCGCCGGATCGTCGCCCGGCACGTCGCTGATTGCCAGCGAAAAGACCCGGGCCGGGGCAGCGGCTGCGGCCAGCCTGCCGCCCTTGATCGCCGACAGGTGCTTTCGCACCACGTTCATCTCGGTGATGGTGGCGCCGCAGGCGAGCAGCGCGCGATTGACCGCCTGCTTGTCGGCCAGCGTCAGGCCGGGCGCGGGCAAGGCGAGCAACGCCGAGCCGCCGCCTGAGATCAGTGCCAGCACGAGATCATCGGCGGTGAGGCCCTTCACCCGCTCCAGCAGCCGCCGCGCGCCGCGCTCGCTGTTGGTGTCGGGTACCGGATGCGCCGCCTCGATGACCTCTATCCGTCGGGTCGGTACCGCATGGCCGTATCGGGTGACGACGGTGCCCTCCATCGCCACGTCCGGCCAGGCGGCTTCCAGCGCCGCCGCCATGCAGGCCGCGGACTTGCCGGTGCCGACCACGATGCAACGGCCGGCGGGTTTTTCCGGCAAATGGCGCGCCAGCATCCGCCAGGGATCGGCCGCCGCCACGCCGGCATCGAAAATCGCCCGCAGCGCCGTTCTGGCGTGGTCGTCATCCCATCCTTTGAACAACGGGGCCATACGGCGCTTTCCCGAAACTTGGTTCGGCACAACTATGGCGAACCGGGCGCCGAGGCGCCATGTCCAAACATTCAGCCTACAGGAGCCCACGATGGCCGAAATGTCCCAGGCGACCCAAACCGAGCTGGAGGCCGCCGCCTTCCGCCGCCTAGTCGAGCATCTGCGCCAACGCACAGACGTGCAGAACGTCGATCTGATGAACCTGGCCGGGTTCTGCCGCAATTGCCTGAGCCGGTGGTACCGCGAGGAAGCCGCCGTGCAGGGAATCACGATCACCGACCCGGACGCGCGTGAGACGGTCTATGGCATGCCCTACAAGGAGTGGCAGGCGAAATATCAGACCCAGTCCAATCCAGCCCAGCAGGCCGCGCTGGCCAAGAGTCATCCCGGTCATTGACTGCGTACACCGCGAAGCTGTATCTGCGCTCCCCCAACCGAGAGGGCGCCGATGGACACGGATACCGACACGAAAATTGAAGCACCGCCCAACACTGGCGGAGTGGCCGCCGACAGGCTGCGCAGCCTGATCGAGCGCATCGAGCGTCTGGAAGAGGAGCGCAAGGCCCTCGGCAGCGACGTAAAGGACATCTTCGCCGAAGCGAAGTCAGCCGGCTTCGACGTCAAAGTGCTGCGCCAGCTCATCCGTATCCGCAAGGAAGAGCCCGCCGAGGTCGAAGAGCAGGAGACGTTGCTCGACCTGTATCGCCGCGCGTTAGGAATGTAGAAGATTGAAAAGTCGGTCGCAGAGCAGCGTTTATTACCGCTCAAGCCGTCGGTCGTGAGAGAATTTTGATGCGGGAATAATATCCTACCACGGAATGTA
>JAYTTA010000306.1:0-1638 GCA_043745345.1 Acetobacteraceae bacterium
GCGCTCGTTGCCGTTGGTCGAGTTCAGCATCGCCGGCATGTAGCCGGGATGCACCGTGTTGACCCGCACGCCCGATGGCCCGTAACGCACCGCGGCGGCCTTCGAGTAGATGCGCACAGCGCCCTTCGAGGCGTGGTAGGCAGGATGGCCGCTGCTGCTGCCGACGAAGCCCATGATCGACGAGATGTTGACGATCGAGCCGCCGCCGCCCTGTGCCATCCGCTCGGCGGCAAGCGTGGTGCCGAGGAAGACGCTGGTCTGGTTGACCGCGATGATGCGATGCCAGCCGTCCAACCCCTCCGGATCGCCGACCGAGCTGCCGGAAATGCCGGCGTTGTTGACCAGGATATCTATCCGTTCGTGCTCGGCCATGGTGGCGTCCATCACGCGGTGCCAGTCGGCCTCGTTGGTGACGTCGAGTTTCTGGAACCGGGCTTGGCCGCCGGCGTCGCGGATGCTGGCGGCGACGGCCTTGCCCTCGGCTTCCAGCCGGTCGGCGACGATCACGTGGGCGCCCTCGCGCGCGAACAGCCGCGCCTCGGCCTCGCCCATGCCGTGCGCGGCGCCGGTGACGATGGCGATTTTCCCCTGGAGCCGCATGGATGTTTCCCCTGGTCGTGTTTCTGCCATGGGGTTCCGGGTTGGGGCGGTTGTCAATGCAAGCGGGGTGGGGTTGGATCGGGCCTGCCCGCGAATCGGCGGGGAACTGGACGGGAGAGAACGATGCCCAAGGCCTACTGGATCAGCGCCTACCGAGCCGTGAACGACCCGGCGAAGCTTGCCGACTATGCCAAGCTGGCCGGACCTTCGCTGACCGCGGCGGGCGGGAAATTCCTGGCCCGCGGCGAGGCGGCGGCGGTGATGGAGGCGGGGCTGAAGCAGCGCACCGTGATCCTGGAATTCGAGAGCGTGGCGGCGGCACAGGCCGCGTATGCCAGCACGGGCTACAAGGCGGCTTTGGCGGCTTTGGGTGATGGGGCCGAGCGGGACATAAGGATTGTCGAGGGGGTCTAGGTTAAACGCCGCGTAGGCTTGTTTATGAATCTGACGACGCTCGTCTGGCTCGGCATGACCGCCTACGCCGCTCACGTTCTTGAGGAACACACCCTCGACCGGCGTAACTGAGCGCGCGCCACCGTCGGCCTTCAGGCCGAATGGACCGATTTTATGTCACCAAAGGCGTTGTCGTGGCACTTGGCATCGCCTGGGCGATATTGTGCGTCGGGCTACACATCATTGCGCCGCTACAACTCCAAGAGAGAAGTAGAGCGATGATTTTCGAATTTCTGACATACGAGGTCAAAGAACGGGTCGCGACGATTACGCTGAACCGGCCGGCACGACTTAACGCAATCGTTTCAGGCCTTCCAGCCGAAATTCGCAAAGCTGTTGAACTCGCCAATTCCGACGACCTCGTGCACGTGATACTGTTGCAAGGTGCGGGCCGTGCTTTCTGCGCGGGCTACGATCTGAAAATTTCAGCGGAGGCGCCGCAAGCGCAGACATCGACTCAGGAAATGCCTTGGGAACCGTTCCGGGACTTTGCGATGATGGAACGGAACACGCAAGACTTTCTCAGTCTGTGGCGAAGCTACAAGCCCACTATCTGCAAGGTGCATGGCTACGCGGTCGCGGGCG
>JAYTTA010000307.1:0-1636 GCA_043745345.1 Acetobacteraceae bacterium
TGGTGGACATTTTGCGGCTCCCTATACGCTGGCGGGAAGAGCGTAGCGAAGGAAGGCAGGGCAAGAAAGTATAGGGCTCCGCCCCAAATCCCACCGGGGCGCTACCCCGGCTGGGTTTGAGACGTAGCGGGCGAAGGTTCCGACTGCCGCCTGCGGCAGTTGGAGTGCCCGCGGAGGGAGAGCCCCATCCTTCCTGCCTTATTTCAGCAAAATCTCCACCCGCCGGTTCTGCGGCTCGCGCACCCCTGGCCCGGTCGGGACAAGCAGTTGCATGTCGCCAAACCCCTGCATCGTGATCGCGTCGCGGGCGACGCCGTCCTTGACCAGTTCGGCGGCAACAACGCGGGCGCGGCGCAGCGACAGGGCGCGGTTGTAGGCCTGGGTGCCGGACGTGTCGGCGTTGCCGTTGACCTCGATCCGGGTCACGGCGGCGTGCCGGGAGGCTTCAGCCGCATCGCGCACGATCTGGCGGGAGCGATCGTTCAGCGCGGCGCGGTCCCAGTCGAAGAACACCAGGTAGGACCGCGCGGCGGCGGGTGCCGGGACGGGCTGTGCCGCCACCGGGGTTGGCGGCGGCTGGACGTTGAAGGCGTAGCGGATGCCGATCAGCCCGGCATTGTCGAGAGTGCTGCCGATGTGCAGATTGGCGGGAACGGTGCGCCCACCGGCCGCGATGACGGTGCCGGACAGGTTGCGACTGCCGGGTTGGCCAAACAGCCGGTATTCCGCCGACATCGACAGGCCGGGCACGTTGGGGATCGGGAACGACAGGCCGGCAATGCCCTGGTAGGCGAAACCGCCTTTCGTCGCGCTGCTGCTAAAGCCGAATGGCGGATTGGCGGAACTGGCACCTAGCCGGTTGAGGTCGGACCAGGCATAGCCGACACCGCCGCCGACATAAGGATATATCCAGGGCGACCCGACATCGAGATCAAACAAGGCGTTGGCCATCACGGCGTAGGTCTGCAGGCTGCCGGTGGCGCTGGTCGGGAACGATGTACCGCTGAGATGGCCCAGGTTATTCAGCCGGTCGCTGCCCTCGATCTCGAAACGGAAGCCGTTGCCGAGGCCATAACCCACGCTGGCGAGGCCGACGAACCCACCATTGACGCGCAGCTTCAGCCCGGCGGTGCCAAATGCCGAGACCGGTGTGGGGGAGGCCTTGATGTCCTTCGTGTCATGGTAACCGACGCCAGCGCCGACATAGAGACCTTGGAATGGCTGTGCAGATGCCGGAAAGATCGCCAATCCAATCGTTGCCAGCGCACCTGTCAGCGGTAGCAGCATCCGGTTGCGAACTCGCATCTGTGTCACTCCTATCGCGGACGAGGATCGGGTAGCCGATGCCGCATGTCGGCCAAGGCTAGGAGGGCGGCGGAGATAGGACAATGCCGCAACGAAGCCGAGACATCGAACAGACGTAAATGAAAAAGGTCGCTCAAAAGAAAAGGGACGCCTTGCGGCGTCCCTTTCTTTGCTCAGCCAATAGCAGCAGTTTAGCGAATGATGATCTCGACGCGGCGGTTCTGCGGCTCACGCACGCCCGGACCGGTCGGCACCAGCAGCTTGGTGTCGCCGAAGCCGGTGATCGAGATGGCGTTGCGCGGCACGCCGTCCTTGACCAGTTCGGCAGCCA
>JAYTTA010000308.1:0-5923 GCA_043745345.1 Acetobacteraceae bacterium
CGTTCCGCGCAGGCGGGAACATACTCGCCGAGATGCTCATCGGCGCGCGGGACGATGAAGCCATCCACTCCAACCCTGGATAATTCCAGCCGCAATGCCGCCAGCTTTGCGCCTTCAGCCTGGGTCATGATCCGGTCACCTTCCGTAAGCCAAGCGTTAAAATCATAAGACTATTTGACCTCATGCGTAAGGCGCATGACAGACGAAGAGAAACCGCGCTTATCCCGCACCGCAATCAGCCTCATGTTGCATTGCAGCAGAACCACGGAGCGCTTCCGCCGACCGGCGCCGCGCGAGACCTGGTCTGGCGACTGGAATAAATCCTATGAACATGTCCTTTACCAAGTCCGAAATACACTTCGCCCCACCTCAGGATCTCCGCTTCTCGACGTCGGTCCTGTCAGGCCACCAAGTCGCTGCCGAAGCCCGCGTCACGGTCAGTCGGGCACTGGCCCGCAAGCTTGCCGATGCCATCGCCGGCATGGTGAAGTTCCTTGGCCGTGGCGCCGTCACCGCCGAACTCGGTCGTATGTCGGATCGCGAACTGGCCGATATCGGTCTCGGCCGCAGCGAACTTGGCCGGGTGTTCAACGCCGACTTTATCCGCGAACACGCCCACCGCGGCTTCTAATCCGTCACGCAGGCATGAATGGCGGCGTTGAGTGCCTGAACGCCTGCCGCCTCGCCTTTGGGGTGGTTCCATACGGCACCGACGACGGCCAGGAAATTGGCACCCGCCTGAATCAGGGGGGCACAGTTTTCCGCCGTGATGCCGCCGATGGCGCAACTCGGCAATTCCATCAGGTCGGACCACCAGTTCAAAATCTCAAGGTTGGCTGGCGCGGTCGCGTCCTTGGTCAAGGTCGGAAAGAACGCGCCGAAGGCAACGTAGTCGGCACCGTCCTCGCCAGCCTGCATCGCCAGGTCGCGGCTGTTCTTGCAGGTCACGCCCAGGGTCGAATCCGGCCCGATCAACGCGCGGGCGTCGCGGGCCGGCATATCATCCTGACCGACATGCACGCCGTCGCAGCCAAAAGGCCGCACCAGGTCGGGGCGATCGTTGAGAAGAAACGCAACATTGCGCGATTGAGCCACCGGGCGAAGCGCGTCGATCGCGCGCTTCCAGCTGGCGTCGTCGGCGTCCTTCAGGCGTAGCTGCAAGGCCGCTACATCGCCGCCGTCCAGCGCCCGTCCCAGGCGGTCAGCGAAGCTGACCGGATCGAAAAGCGGTGGCGTGATCAGGTAGAGGCGGCATTTATCCATGTGGAAACCCAGACATCAGTAGAGAGGGGGCTCCGCCCCATACCTGCTAGGAGGAGCGCTCTTGGACCAGCCTGACTTAGAAATGGGTTCTGAGGATTCCATCCTTAGTGGGGGCCAGGGACGGAGCCTTTGGCCTCATGCCTTCCCCTGATAGATCGCGATCACGTTGGCCAGCATCGCGAGCGCCTCCTCACGCGGCCGCTGAAACGTGTTACGGCCGATGATCGAGCCGTTGGCCCCGCCATCGCGCAACCCGCGCACGATCTCATACAACCCCTCAACCCCCTGCTGCTCCCCGCCCGAAAACACCACGATGCGCTTGCCTGCAAAGCAGCACTGCATGACGTGCGCGACCCGCTTGGCCATCGTCGAAATATCGATGTCGCAGGTCTGATAGGTCTTCTTGGCGGCTTCCAGGCTGACATGCTCGGTCGGCGGCTTGACCTTGATGATGTGGGCGCCGAGCAGGGCCGCCATGTGCGCAGCATAGGCGCAGATGTCGACCGCGGTCTCGGCGACCTTGTCGAGGTTGGGGCCGCGCGGGTAGGACCACACCACCACCGCGAGGCCAACGGATTTGGCCTCCTCGGCCAGCTCCCGCAACTCCTCCATCTGCTCGAAGGCGTATTCGCTGCCCGGGTAGATGGTGAAGCCGATCGCCGAGCAGCCCAATCGCAGCGCGTCGGCGACCGAGCCGGTAACCGCCTGGTCCTTGGATGTGGCGAGCGAGTTCGAGCTGTTGAGCTTGAGGATTGTCGGCAGAGCGCCTGCATAGGTGCCCGCGCCGGCCTCCAGCATGCCGAGCGGTGCCGCGTAGGCATTCAGGCCGGCATCGAGTGCCAGCTGAAAATGGTAGTGCGGGTCGTATGCCGCCGGATTTGGCGCGAAGCTGCGTGCGGGGCCGTGCTCGAAACCCTGGTCGACCGGGAGGATGACGACCTTGCCGGTGCCACCAAGCTTACCCTCCATCAGGATGCGGGCGAGGTTGGCCTTGCTGCCAGGGTTGTCGCTTTCATACCAGTCGAGGATTTTCTTGACTTCCGAGGTGACGCGCATAGCGGGTGTTCTCCTAGGTCGCGATTGAATGGCCGGCGGGCCGGCACGGCTGCTGGCGTCCTAGCGGAGCCGTGCCGCGCTGTCGATATTGGGGTCGGGCGCGGTGAGCCAGCTTTCCAGCCGCCGCGCGGCGCCACGAACCGAAAGATCCAGTGCCGGGGGGCGGCTGGTGAGAAGCCGCACGCCTTGTTGATCGGCAATGGCCGCCACTGACGCGAAGCCCGGGGCGTCGGCGTACAGCACGAGCGTGCGCAGCCCGATGCGGATCGCGGCGAGTGCCATACCGGCGGCATCGGCGCAGTCAAGCGCGTTCTGGACGGCTGCTGCCGGAAATTCCTGGTTGGCGAGCCGGATCAACGCGTGCCAGAATCCGCATCCGGCGAACAGTGCCGCACCGGCCGCGGAAAGTAGAAGCACCGGGCGGCCGGGCCGCAAGGCCAGCCGCACGTCTTCCATGCCGTGCACCACCACAGCCGGATGGAGTATCATGCTTGAACACTTCGGGGCCGGCATGGTTGTTTCATGGACCTTCACCGGACCGAGGGTCAGATTTCTGAGACGCGCAGGCGGAGGGCGACATGAGTGATTCTAGGGCCGACATGGCGGAACAGGCGGCCGCCCGATTGGAGACCGCATTGGAACGCATCGCCAGCCGCCTTGCGGCACCTGAGCTGTCGCGCAATGCGGGTGCCGGCTCGCCGGAGCTGATGCGGCGGCTGGATCGCCTGATCGATCGGCTGCGGACGGAAATCGACTAAGTTACATGATACATCACCGAACTTGAAAGGATAAGGACCCCGCATGGCGCAGGTTACGCTCCGTATCAACGGCTATGCCTATATGCTCGCCTGCAAAGATGGCGAGGAGCAGCATCTCCAGACCATGGCCGAGGCGGTGGAGCGCCGCATTGAGGGTATCAGGTCTTCTGGGGCGGGAGGCCAGAGCGGCGAGTCGCGCATGCTGGCGATGGCCGCCCTGATGATGGCCGACGACCTGTTTGAGATGGAGCTGAAGCTGAAGGGCGCGGAAGCCAATTCGAATGGCACATCCATGGTGGCCGCGAACCCGACGCCGGACCCGAAGCTTGGCCGCAAGCTCGGAAAGCTGGCGTCTCGCGCGGAAGAGATTGCCGCGCGGCTGGAACCTAACTAGATATACGGAGCGGGGCTGCTGGGTGCGTCAGGTAGCTCATCCCCGGGGCCGATAAGCACTCCCTCGGGAGCTGGCACTGTCGGGATCGTGGTCTCGGTAACTGGCGCCCACCTGCTCACGCAGGCTCTGGGAGGATGACACGCCAACGGCTTCGGCGGCTCCGCACTTTTTTCTTTCCGATCTCGCGGCCGCGAAACAGTCTTCGCGCGGGCGGGCGCTGGCTTTGCGCGGGACTTGCGACCCGGCATTGGGCGAGACGGTCGGCTGGCATCTGCTTGCCAAGTTTCCGCCGTCGGTGGGCGCCATCGTTGCCGGCTTCTGGCCGTTACCAGGCGAGATCGATCTGCGGCCCCTGCTCCGTGAGCTCGCCTCGCGCGGACACGCCATCGTGTTGCCGGTGACGCCGAAACGGGGTGAAAAACTGAGTTTTCGACGGTGGCAGCCGGGCGACGCCATGATCGCCGAGCGTTTTGGCACGCTCAGGCCGGTCGGCGAGCCCATGGTGCCAGATTATCTGCTGGTGCCGCTGCTGGCGTTCGATCGGCGCGGCCATCGGCTGGGCTACGGCGCCGGTTACTACGACCGCACCCTGGCCGAACTTCCCGGCGCGGTTACGGTCGGCTGTGCCTTCGCGGCGCAGGAACTGGACGAAGTGCCCGCCGGACCCTACGACGTGCCGCTCCACGCCATTGCCACCGAGCATGGCGTTCTCCGTTGCAAGGCCAGCCCCACCTGATGCGCATCCTGTTTCTCGGCGACGTCGTCGGCCGGTCTGGCCGCGATGCGGTCAATGCAGCACTTCCCCAACTGCGCCGCGACCTGCGCATCGACCTGGCCATCGTCAATGGCGAAAACGCCTCGCACGGCTTTGGCCTGGCGCCCGACATGGCTCAGGCGCTGTTCGACGCCGGCGCCGACGTGATCACCCTGGGCAACCATTCCTGGGATCGGCGCGAGATCATCCCTTACATTTCGGAAAACCCGCGCCTGATCCGCCCCCTGAACTTCCCGCCCGGCACACCCGGCGCCGGTTCGGTGGTGTTCGAGGTGTCAGACGGCCGCCGCGTAATGGTGCTGAACGCCATGGGCCGGCTGTTCATGGACGCGCTCGACTGCCCGTTTCGCGGCACCGCGGTGGAGCTTTCAAAGCAGCGGCTCGGCGGCACCGTCGCCGCCATCGTGGTCGATTTTCACGCCGAGGCGACGAGCGAGAAGATGGCGTTCGCGCATTCGTTCGACGGCCAGGTCTCGTTCGTGGTCGGCACCCACACCCACGTGCCGACCACCGATCACCAGATCCTGTCTGGTGGCACCGCCTACCAGTCCGACGCAGGCATGTGCGGCGACTACGACAGCGTGATCGGGATGAGCAAGGAAGGCGCCGCCGCGCGCTTCTGGCGCAAGATGCCCGGCGAGCGTTTGGCCCCCGCCGACGGCGAGGCGACGGTGTGCGGCACCCTGGTCGAGACCGACGACGCGACGGGGCTGGCGAAGCGGATCGAGTTGCTGAGGCTTGGCGGCCGGCTGTCCCAGGTCATGCCGCAGGGCTGACTGGCGTGATGCGCGCCGAGCGCCTTCCGACGGCGTCTCGCTGAAGCGGCGGCGGAATGCGGCGTTGAACCGGGTGGCGTTGGCGAAACCGTGGCGGCGCGCGACCTCGGCAACCGGGTTACCGGTTGCGCCGTGGGTCAAGCAGACGCAATCGCACGATATCGCCCTGCACCGAGCTGGCGCGGATGGATCCCCATCGGCTGCACGATACAGCGATCGACCCGGGGTATGCATGGAACGAAGCGAGCCGGCCGTTCGGGCGGGGTTGATCCAGGCCAATGGTCGCAGACGGCCGACGAACCGAAAAAAGAACAGCCGACGTGATCTGAATCACAGTCTGGTCCTCGTTGCAGGTTCTCAAGTAATTTCCTGAGGGTTACCTGAACACGATAAATACAAACTGTTTCTGTGCTCGGCGACCGACAGCATTCCTCAAGCCGTGGATAACCGTTGCCGCCGGTATTCGCCCGCCCGATCCTTGAGCCTGGCTGTTACGCCTTACCAATGGTGAATTCGACGCCTCGCCACCCTGCTCATTCATGCCGGTCATGCGGACGCCGCAAGCGGAATAACCGGGCTCGCTTCGCCTGGAGTCCTGCATCCCGGCTGGTATCGGGAGATCACGGTGACGCGCGAGTTCCGATATTCCCGGCCTCTATGAATGGCGCATTGAACGAATTGGCTGCTACATTGGCCAATACACGAATGCCCGGCGCCCGAGGCGCGAGTATGGATTGAACGTCGGGCGAATATTGGCTGAACGGCCCTATCGAAAGGGCAAGCCGGACGGGTTCCGAGAGATACACCGTGAACTCGCCAATACCGTGAAGGCCAAGCGCCCTATCACACTCATGCTGCTTGAGAACCAGCCCGAAAAGGCAGACCGGAACCGCCGTAAACG
>JAYTTA010000309.1:0-1630 GCA_043745345.1 Acetobacteraceae bacterium
GATGATCTCACGCCGCCCGGCGGCCGGCCTGCACGGCGTGATGGCGGTCCCCGGCGACAAGTCGATCAGCCATCGCGCCCTGATGTTCGGCGCGTTGGCGGTCGGCGAAACGCACATCTCCGGGCTGCTGGAGGGCGAGGACGTGCTGTGTACCGCGCAAGCGATGCGGGCCCTTGGCGCCCACGTCGAAAACCACGGCGGCGGCCGATGGAGCGTCGCGGGCCGCGGCATCGGCGGCCTGGTCGAGCCGGCCGACGTGCTCGACATGGGTAATTCCGGCACCGCGGCGCGGCTGCTGTGCGGCATCCTGGCGAGCCATCCGATCTTTTCCGTGATGACCGGCGACGCTAGCCTGCGCGGCCGGCCGATGCGCCGGGTGACCGATCCGCTGGCCGCCACCGGCGCTCGCTTCTCCTCGCGCGAGGGTGGCCGGCTACCGCTGGCGATCGAGGGCGCGGCCGACTGCCTGCCGCTGGAATACACCCTGCCGGTCGCCTCGGCGCAGGTGAAGTCGGCGATCCTGCTCGCCGGGCTGAACGCCCGCGGCATCACCCGGGTCACCGAGCCCGAGGCGACGCGCGACCATTCTGAGAACATGCTGAAGCATTTTGGCGCGACTGTGACAGTCGAAACCGTCGGCACCAGCCGGATTATTCACCTGACCGGCCAGCCGGAACTGCGCGCGGCGAATGTCGAGGTCCCCGGCGATCCTTCTTCCGCGGCTTTTCCGTTGGCGGCGGCGCTGCTGGTGCCGGGATCGCGGTTGCGGCTCGACGGCGTCGGGCTCAACCCGCTGCGCACCGGCCTTTTGCTCTGCCTGGCCGAGATGGGCGCCGACATAGTGGTCGAAAACCGCCGAATTGCCGGCGGCGAGCCGGTCGGCGACTTGGTCGTGACTCACGGCGTGCTGCGCGCGATCGACGTGCCTGCCGGTCGCGCGCCCAGCATGATCGATGAGTATCCGATCCTCGCCGTGGTGGCCGCCTTCGCCACCGGCACCACGCGGCTGCGCGGCCTGAGCGAGCTGCGCGTCAAGGAGACGGACCGCGTCGCCGCCACCGCCGCGATGCTTTTCCGCAACGGCGTCACGGTACGGATCGAGGACGACGACCTCGTCGTGCACGGCACCGGCGGCCTGCCGGCAGGCGGTGAAATGGTCGCCGCCCACCTGGATCACCGCATCGCCATGAGCGCGCTGGTGCTGGGGCAGGGCACCATGCAGCCGGTCCGGATCGACGACGGCGCCTGCATCGACACCAGCTTTCCGGATTTTGGCGGGTTGATGCGCGGTATCGGCGCCGTGCTGGACCTACCATGACCCTGCCAACCAGGATCGCCCCCCTGATCGTCGCCATCGACGGCCCCGCCGCGGCCGGCAAGGGCACGCTGGCGCGGCGGCTGGCGGCCGAGCTTGGACTGCCATACCTGGACACCGGGTTGCTCTACCGTGCCGTCGGCCGGCTGGTGCTTGATGACGCCGGTAACCCTGGCGATCCGGTAGCAGCCGAGGCGGCGGCGCGAAGACTGGTCCGCGCCGATCTCGATCGCGACGATCTGCGCGGCCCGATCGCCGATGCCGCCGCCGCGGCTGTCGCATCGGTGCCCGGGGTGCGCGCGGCCCTGCTCGATT
>JAYTTA010000310.1:0-1625 GCA_043745345.1 Acetobacteraceae bacterium
CGGCGAGGCCCGCCGCCATGCACTTTTGGCGCGCGACGCGGGGGTGAATTCCCGGCGGGTGTTGCCGCTGCTGGCAGCGATCGAGGAGAAGGAGGACCCGAACTCCGAAGCGGCGCGGGACTATCTGCGCGAGGCGGCGACCGCCGATCCGGACCCGGTCTGGCGCTGCATGGAATGCCATGCGGACTCGGTCGAGTGGCATCCCGCCTGCCCGTCCTGCCACACGCCGGGCAGCTTGCGCTGGGGCAACACAACGGCGCTGACCCTGGCTAGGCCGGGCATCATGCGGCGGCTTTTGCCCTGGCGATGAAGCTTTTTATCAATGCCGGATCCTTGACGCCGCGACGGCTCTCCACGCCTGACGAAACATCCACGCATGTCGCGCCGGTGATCTGAACGGCGTCGGTGACGTTTTCGGGCGTCAATCCTCCTGCCAGCAGCCAGGGGCCGGGCGGATTCCAGCCGGCCATCACCGACCAGTCGAAGGTTTCCGCATTGCCGCCGGGACGGGTTGCCTGCGGCGGCGGCTTGGCTTCGAGCAGCCAGGCGTCGGCGCCGCCTGCGTCCGCCGGCAGGTCGGCCTGGGTGGCGACGCCGTGGGGGCGCCATATCGGCAATCCGAATTGGCTTCGGATTTGTTCCAGTATCGGCACGGCGCCGTAGACCTGCAGAATGTCGAGCCGGATTGCGCCCAGCGCGCGGTCGATGTCGGCGAGGACGGGGTCCACGAACAGGCCGACCCGCAGCGCGCCGCCCGGGGAGCGCTGCAACAACGAAGCCGCCTGCCGGGGCGTGACGAACCTGGGTGACGCCGGAAAGAAATTAAGACCGAGCCAGTCGGCTCCGGCTGTTATCGCGGCGTCGAACCCGGCCGCATCGTTCAGGCCGCAGATCTTGACCCGGATCAAAGAACAGCCGCGATCGCGGCCGCTGCCTCCGCCGGGTTTTCGGCGCCGGTGATCGGCCGGCCGACGACGATCCAGTCGGCACCGGCGGCGATCGCCTGCTCCGGCGTCATGACGCGGGCCTGGTCATTGCTGCCGGCGTTTTCCGGGCGGATGCCGGGCACCACCAAGGCGGGTCCGGGACCGAAGGCATCGCGCAGCACGGCGACCTCCCGCGGACTGCAGACCAGGCCGTCGGCGCCGGCGTCGAGCGCCAGCCGGGCCAGCCGCAGCACCTGCTGGGTCGGGCCACCGGCGACGCCGATGGCCGAGAGGGCGGAGGCATCGAGGCTGGTCAGCACGGTCACCGCCAGCAGCAGCGGGCGGGTGGCGCCGGCCATCTCGACCGCGTGGCGGGCGGCGCTGATCATGGCGGTGCCGCCGCTGGCGTGCAGGGTGATCATGCGCGGCGCCAAGGGCAGTACGCTGCGCACGGCGCCTGAGACAGTGTTTGGGATGTCGTGCAGCTTGAGGTCGAGGAAGACCGGTTTGCCCGCTTCGGCCACGGCCGCGTAGCCGGCGGCGCCGTGGGCGGTGAACAGTTCCAGGCCGACCTTGAACATGCCGACGTTGTTCAAACAGGCCGCGATCCAGTCTTTTGCGATTTCGACGTTGCCGGTATCGATCGCCACGATCAGCCGGTCGGCGCCGCGCGGCTTTTCGTGGGTCATTCCGGGGGTC
>JAYTTA010000311.1:0-1623 GCA_043745345.1 Acetobacteraceae bacterium
CCCGACCGCTTTCTCGAACACGACAGCCAGGCCAGGCAGCTGATCGAGGCCGGCCTCACCGCACGCGATATCGTCGACGTCGCACTGCGGGCGATGGGCCTTGAGGCCGGAAAGGTGCTGGAAAGCGGCACCAGGGCCTGATGGCCAAAAGACGCGCGGACCAGCTGCTGCTGGATCGCGGCCTGGTCGAAAGCCGCGCCCGAGGACAGGCGCTGATCCTGGCGGGAAAAGTCTTCACCGGCGACCGCCGGGTGCAGAAGGCCGGCGACCCGATGGCCGAGGACGCGCCGCTGGAAGTGCGTGGACAGGAGCATCCCTGGGTTTCACGCGGCGGCATGAAGCTGGACCATGCGCTACGCCATTTTGGCCTGTCCCCGGCAGGCCGCATCTGCATCGATGTGGGCGCCTCCACCGGCGGGTTCACCGACGTGCTGCTGGAAGGCGGCGCCGCTCGCGTCCACGCGGTCGATGTCGGCCACGGACAGCTTGCTTGGAAGCTGCGGTCAGACCCGCGCGTGGTGGTGCATGAACGCGCCAACGCGCGCTATCTGACGTCGGAACTAGTGCCCGATCCGGTCGAGGCGTTGGTGTGCGATGCAAGCTTTATTGGCCTGTCCACACTGTTGCCGGCACCCTTGGCGCTGTGCGTGCCGGGCGCCTGGGCGGTGGCGCTGATAAAACCGCAATTCGAGGCCGGTCGGGAGGCGGTCGGCAGCAGGGGGGTGGTGCGCGATCCGGCGGTTCATCAGCAGGTCATCGGAAAGGTTCAAAAGTGGTGGTCAGACCTGACCGGCTGGAGCGTGCTGGGGGTGGAGGAAAGCCCGATCACCGGGCCGGAGGGCAACCACGAATTCCTGATCGCCGCCCGATTTAGGTAATAGCCGGCTACAGCGCAGGCTTCTGCAGGGCGGCCAGGTCGCGCGCGGAAAGCTCAGCAAGCAGGGTCCACACCTTGGCTGGCTGCATCTCCACGTCCGGATCGTTGAGCAGCCGGTCCAGCTCATCCAGCTTAAGGGTGTATTCGATTTCAGTCATGCCAAACCCCATGTCACCGCTCTCAGCGCTGTAACATAACATCCGACAACTAAGGCGTTGCTATGACACTATGTTCAACATCCGGTGAGGCAGGAGCGTGGGGCGGAGCCCCATGCTTGCCTAGTTGCGTGGCAGGGCGCCGCGTTCAGGAGCATCCGGGTTTTGCGCGCGATGACGCAGCTTATGATCGGCCAGCACCAAGGCAAGCATGGCCTCGCCGACCGGAACCGCGCGGATACCGACGCAAGGATCGTGCCGACCCTTGGTCAGAACATCCGCATCCGCGCCGTCCTGATCCACCGACTTTCGCGGCGTCAGGATGGAACTCGTTGCTTTCACAGCAAACCTTGTGACGATCGGCTGGCCTGTCGAGATGCCGCCCAGTATGCCCCCGGCCTGGTTGGACAGGAACACGACCTCGCCGTCTTCCATCCGCATCTCGTCGGCATTGGCCTCGCCGGCCAGGGCGGCTGCGGCGAAGCCGGCGCCAATCTCCACCGCCTTGACCGCGTTGATCGACATCAGCGCGCCGGCGAGGTCGGCATCCAGTTTGCCGTAGATCGGCGCGCCAAACCCAGGCGGCACGCC
>JAYTTA010000312.1:0-1623 GCA_043745345.1 Acetobacteraceae bacterium
GGTTTTTCCAACACCGCGCCGGATCGCTTCGTTAAGCGCGCGTGCGACCTGGTGTTCAGCTTTGTGCTTCTGATCGTCACCCTGCCGCTGATGCTGATCGTCGCCATCCTGATCAAGCTCGACAGCCCCGGCACGCTTTTCTATCGGCAGGAGCGCGTCGGGCTGCACGGGCGCCATTTCACAGTCTTCAAGTTCCGGAGCATGACGAGCGATGCCGAACGGGGCGGCAAGCCGCTTTGGGCGTCGCAAAAGGACAGCCGGATAACACGGATCGGCAGCTTCATTCGGTCTACCCGCATTGACGAGCTGCCGCAACTCATGAACGTGGTGCGCGGGGAAATGAGCTTCATCGGACCGCGGCCGGAGCGGCCGCATTTCGTCGAGCAGTTGACCGAGCTCATTCCGTTTTACGATAAACGCAGTTACGTCAAGCCGGGCATCACCGGATGGGCACAGGTCAACTTTCCCTACGGCGCCTCCGTCGAAGATGCTCGCGAGAAGCTTTCTTACGATCTATATTACGTTAAGAATTATTCCGTCCTGCTAGATATCGTTATCCTGTTGGCAACAGTAAGGGTGATCCTGTTTCAGGAAGGCTCCCGATAGTCAGCATTCGTTAACAAAGTCATCCCTGGCCGGCGGCCGTCGACCAGGAGCCAGATTTTAAGGGCGCAGGCAACGCACGGGGCGGAATGATACCAGATATCCCGACAATGTCGTTGCTGCACGCAGTCTGCGCTGTCGCTTACGGATTGCTTGCCGTGCTGCTGTTCCTGCGCCATCAGCATAGCCGAACCGTATTCTGGCTCGGGGGCGCCTGCCTAGTCACCGCCGCTTGGGCAACATCGGTTGCGTTTTGGCCCCAACAGCCGTTTGACGGTGTCACCGGATGGCTTGAATTCGCCCGTTCGATCGCCTGGTACGGTTTCATCCTGCACCTTTACCGCCGGTCGGCGGCGAGAAACCGGCAGCTGAGCCAGGCCTTCCTGACCATGGGACTGCTGGCGATATTCCTGATCGGGGTAATGCCGGTGTTCGACCTGATGTCGGGCCGGCCAACATTTTCGATCTGGTCGATTGGCATCGCGGCGCGGCTTGGCTTGGCCGTGTGCAACATCCTGCTGATCGAAAACCTCTATTTCAACACTGCGCCGGACTTCCGCTGGCATATCAACCTGCTCTGTGTGGCACTCGCCGGGGTCTATCTGTACGATCTCGTCCTGTATGCCGATGCCGTGCTGTTCCGGCGGATTTCGCTGCCGCTGTTCGAGGGCCGCGCCAGCGTGACCGCCCTAGCAGCACCCTTCATCGCCATGGCTGCGGCGCGCAACCGACGCTGGTCGATCGACATCCACGTCTCGCGCTCGGTGGTTTTCCACAGCGCCACGCTGGTCGTCAGCGGACTGCTGCTGCTTGGCCTTTCGGTGACCGGCGAGGTATTCCGTCGTGGCGGCGCACAATGGGGCATCGTCGCCGAAGTCACCATTATCGCCGGCGGCGTACTGATGATCGCGATGCTGCTGACCTCTGGCTCGATTCGGTCGCGGGTGCGCTGGCTGCTGGTCGATAATTTTTTCAGCCGCCGGTACGATTATCAGCGCGAGTGGCTGCGCTGCATCAACA
>JAYTTA010000313.1:0-5875 GCA_043745345.1 Acetobacteraceae bacterium
CGCATACATCCCGTACATGCCGGAATGCATGTACGACAGCCCGCCGCCATTGGTGTTCGTCGGCAGCTTCGAGCCAATCGCCGTGTTGCGCCCGGCGACGAACGCCCCCGCTTCGCCCTTGCCGACGAAACCCAAATCCTCAAGCCCATACAACGGCAAGTGCGCGAAGGCGTCGTAGATCATCAGGTGATCGACGTCGCTGTGCTTAATCCCAGCCTCCCGGAATGCCGTTGGTCCGGCAGTCCGAAACGCCTGCGACGAGGAAAAATCCTTCATCTGGCTGACCATCGGCGTCTCCGCGCCCTCACCGGTGCCCAGGATATAGACAGGCTTCGACTTGAAATCCTTCGCACGCTCGGCCGAAGTCAGAATCAGCGCGCCGCCTCCGTCTGTCACTAGGCAACATTGCAGGATGCGGAACGGATAGGCGATCATGCGCGAGTTCAGCACGTCCTCGACCGTGATCGGGTCCTTGTAGGTCGAACGTGGATTGAGTGCTGCCCATTCGCGCTGCACCACCGAAACCATCGCCATCTGCTCGTGGCTGACGTTACGCTCCTTCATGAAGCGCAGCACCGGGATTGGGAACAGGCTCGGCGGACCCATCGGGCCGTAGGGCTGCTCGAACTGTCCGGCCAGGCTGTCGGGCGGCACCCCGCGCGGCGGCCGGCCAACCCCCGAACGCCCGCTTTCGCCGTGGGTGATGAGGATAGTCTTGGCCAAGCCCATCTGGATCGCCGCCGCGGCATGGCGCACATGGATCATAAACGAGCAGCCGCCGACCGAGGTGCCGTCTACCCAAGTCGGAGTAATCCCAAGGTAGTGCGCAACCTGCACCGGCGTCTCGCCGGCGGTCGCGACGCCATCGATGTCGGACGGCTTCAGCCCGGCATCCGCCATGGCGTTGAGTGCCGCATCGGCGTGAAGCTGAAGCTGCGAAAGGCCCGGCACGACGCCAAGCTGGGTGGTTTCGGACGCGCCGACAACAGCAACCGATTTCTGCTTCATCGTCTTATCCCTTCGCCGGACGGAACACGGGCAGCGAAATCTTGTCGTCTAGCTTCTCGAACGCGACCTCCAGCTGCATGTCCAGCACCAGCGCCTCCGGAGTCTGGGGGCTGTCGATGATGTTGGTCATCATCCGCGGCCCCTCGGCCAACTCGACCACCGCGATCGCGTAGGGCGGCGTGAACCCCGGCACCTTGCGGTGGTGGATGACGTAGCTGTAGAGCGTCGCGCGGCCGGATGCCTCCACCACGGAAACCTCGCGCGAACCGCATTCGGTGCAGAACGGCCTTGGCGGAAAATAGACGTGTTTGCAGGCAGTGCAGGATTGCAGCAGCAACTTGCCGGCAGCAGCGCCATCCCAGTAATGCTGGGTCTCCGGCGTCGGCAACGGCCGCGCACGCGCGGGGTCAGTCCCGGAACCTGACATTGTGTTTCTCCCTGTTCGTTGAGGCGATCTTGGATGGGTCCGGAAAGGTAAGCAAGGCTGGGCTCTGCCCAGACCCGCCGGGGATAGCGTCCCCGGACCCGCCTAACCTAGGAAAATGCCTGCGGCGCTAAGGCCGCCTTCCAGGAATAGTTGCACCTGTTCTATCAGAGCCATTCTCCCGCGCTCCAGCAACGCCGAGTGGGTGGCGCCACCCAAAAGCACCAGACATTTTTCGGGCGCGTTGGTGAACAACGGGAAAAGCGCCCGCGCCATGTCGGGCGGCGTGTCGTTGTCCCATTCGCCGACCGCGATCAGAACCGGCGCGGTGACGCGGCCGGGATCGTAGATTGGCCGGCCGGCGGTCCAGTAGGCGCGCGCATCCTTGACGATGCCGTTTGGCGCCTGAAGCGTGTCGCCGTCCCCGAAATTGGCATCCGCCCAGGCCTCGAACCAGCCGGCCGGGATCAACCTGTCCACCTCAGCCGCCGGCACCCCGGCCAGCCAACGCTCCCGCGCCGCCGCGCGCGAAACCTCCCGCCAGGCGCCCAGCCTACCGCCCTGATCGGTGGCGGACGGCGTGTCGCGCAGCCAGCCCGGCGCGAACAACGCCAGCTTTTCGACCTTTTCGGGATGCGCCGCGGCATAGCTGCCCATCGTTGCGCAACCCCACGACCAGCCGAGTAGGCAAACCCGCTCGATTCCACGATCGCCGCAGATGTAATCGACCGCCGCGCCAACGTCGGCCCGCGCGTCGGCGGTGTCGGAAAACGGCGGGTTGTCCATCGCCGGCTGGTCCAGCGACAACGGCAGCGCCGACTTGCCATAGCCCCGCACATCCAGGAAATAGACGTCGAAGCCGCGCCTGGCCACGTATTCCATCCAGCTGAAACCATCAACGCGAAGGTCGAACCCGGTCTCCGACGGATAGGTCGCGCCATGCACGAACAGCAGGGTGCGCCCGGGCGAGAACGCGGTCATCCCCGCCGGATGCTTGTTGCGGACATAAACGCCCGATGGCAGCATGGTTTCCTGCGTGACCAGCTTGATCATTCGAGCGACATCGCCTCCGTTTGTTGGCGGTCAGTGCATCGCAGTCGGACGCGGAAAGCAAGGGCCGGCTATTGGCCCTGCTTTGGGTCCAGCACGTCCCGTAAGCCGTCGCCGAGCAGGTTGAAGGCCAGGGAAATCAGGAAGATCGCGAGGCCGGGAATGGTCGGCACCCACCACTGGTCGAGGATGAACCGCCGCGCGCTGGCGATCATCGCACCCCATTCGGGCGAGGGCGGCTGCGCGCCCATGCCAAGGAAGCCGAGTCCGGCCGCGGTCAGCACGATCGCCGACATGTCGAGCGTCACCCGAACGATCAGGCTGGACAGGCATAAAGGCGCCACATGGCGCAGGATAATTCGACCTGCCGAGGCGCCGGTCAGCCTTGTTGCCGCGATAAAATCGGTGTTGCGGATTGTCATGGTCTCGGCCCGCGCCAGCCGCGCGTAGGGTGGCCAGGCAGTCAGCGCGATCGCCAACACAGCGCTTTCCACGCCGGGCTTCATGGCGGCGACGAAGGCCAGTGCCAGCACCAGCCGCGGGAAGGCGAGGAACACGTCGGTCACCCGCATCAGCACACGATCGGCGATGCCGCCGAAATAGCCGGCGATGCAGCCGACCGCGAGACCGAACGGTGCCACCAGCACCACCACCGCGATGACCATGCCGAGCGTCACCCGTCCGCCATAGGCCAGCCGGGAAAAAAGATCGCGACCGAGTTCATCCGTGCCGAGGTAATGCTGCCATGACGGTGCTGCCAACCGGTTAGGGAGATCCTGGGCGGCGGGGTTGTAGGGCGCGATCCAGGGCGCGAAAGCGGCCAGCAGCGCGACCGCGACGAGCAGCCAAAGCCCGGCCATCGCCAGCCGCTGCGAGCGCAATTGCAACCATAGTCGGTAGCGGCGGCCCCAAGCGGCCTGGCGCCGAGATGCAGGCGTGTCGGTCAGCAACCATTGTTGCGACCATGGGCGAGTCTCGTTCATCGCACGCGTGGGTCCAGCAGCCGATAGAGCACGTCGGAAATCAGGTTGAGCACGACGTAGATCAGCCCGACGACCAGCGTTGCGCCCAGTACCGCGTTCATGTCGGCGTTGAGCAGCGACACCGTCAGGTACTGGCCGATTCCCGGCCAGCTGAACACTGTCTCCGTGATTACGGCACCTTCCAGCAGCCCGGCATAGGTCAGGACAAGCACGGTCAGCAGCCGGACCGAGATGTTGCCGAAGGCATGCCGCCACAGGATGCGCGTCTCCGACAGGCCTTTGGCGCGTGCGGTGACGATGTATTCGCCCGACAGCGCATCCAGCATGAAGGCCCGCGTCATGCGCGCGATGTAAGCGACGCTGAACCAGGCCAATACGCCGGCCGGCTGCGCCAGGTGGGCCAACGCATCGCGCAACGCGTCCCAGTTGCCGTCAAGCAGGCTGTCGACCGTCAGCAGCCCGGTGATCGTCGGCACCATGTCCTCGAACACGACGTCGGCGCGTCCGGTGCCCGGCGCCCAGCCAAGCCGGGCGTAGAACACCAGCAGCGACAGCAGCGCGAGCACGAACACCGGGATCGACTGCCCGGTCAGGCAGAACACGCGCACCACGCTGTCGATTACCGATCCCCGCCGGGCGGCGGCGAGCACGCCGAGCGGGATGCCGATCGCCACCGCGATCAGCATGGCGACGCTGGCCAGTTCGATCGTCGCGGGGAAGAAATGCGCGATGTCCTGGGTGACCGGGTGCGAGGTGATGACCGAGTTGCCAAGGTCGCCGCGCAATATCTGGCCAAGGTAGCGGAGGAACTGGATGGGCAGCGGCCGGTCCAGGCCGAACTCGATGCGCGTGCGGGCGATCACGTCCTCGGGCGCGCGGTCGCCCAGGATCGCCAGCACCGGATCGATCGGCATCACCCGCCCGATCACGAACGTGACCACCGCCAATCCAAGCAGCGTGATCGGAATGCTGATCAGATTATTGAGGAGTTTTTTCAAACGGATGGGTTCTCAGAGGTCACCCCTAAGCGGGGCACGGAGCAGAGCCCCACGCTGCCTATCCCTTCGAGATATTCCAATAATCCGTGAGGTCCGCCATAGGCCCGACCTTGAACCCTGAGACCCCGCGTCCCATTGTCGCTACCTCCTGCTGGGCAAGCAGGAATGCGAAGGGCGCACGTTCGCGGTGCAGCTTCTGCATCTGCTCATATATCCCGATCCGCTTTTCGGAATCGAGTTCCTTGACCGCGACCTCGACCATTTTGGTCAGCTCCGCATCCTGCCAGGAGCTGCGCCAGGCGACGGTCTTCAGCTTCGGGCTATCGGAGTTATCGGCGTTGTAGCAGAACGTCTGGGCATTGGAGTTGGGGTCAAAATAGTCCGAGCCCCAGATCAGCAGCGCCAATTGGTGCTGCCGGCCACGGGTCTTGGTGATGACCTGCTTCTGCTCACCGGCGAGCAAGGTGGCTTTGACGCCAATCTCGCCGAGGTTGGCCTGCACCGCCTGGGCGATGTCGGCGAAGGGCGGCGAGGACAGATGGTCCAGCGTGACCTCGAAGCCGTTGGGGTAGCCGGCCTCGGTGAGCAATGCGCGGGCTTTCGCGACATCCTTCTGGAACGGTGTGTCGGTCAGCGCGGCGGGCAGGCCCTTGGGTAGGAAGGCCTGGCCGACTACCCAGGTATTGGGCACGATGTTCTTCTGGATGCCGGCGTAGTCGATCGCCCATTTGATCGCCTGGCGGACCTGCGGCTTGGCCAGTGCGGGATGGGTCTGGTTCATCGCCAGGTACATCGAGCTTGCCTTGATTGAGGCGACGGCGTTGAAGTCGGGGTTGCCGGCGATCGCCTTGAGCTGCTCGGTTTCTAGGTTACGGGCGATGTCGATATCGCCTTTCTGCAACGACAGCAGCTGCGCCGAGGGATCGGCGATCTGGCGAATAATCAGCCGGGCAGTACGCGGCTTGATGTTGGAATGCGGATTGGCCTCAAGCGACACGGCCTCGCTCGCCTTCCAGGAACGGATTTGATAGGGACCGGAGCCGGCGCTGTTGGCCTTCAGCCAGGCGTTACCAACATCGCCGTCCTTTGCATTGGCAAGCGCGACCTTCTTTTCGACCACACCGCCAACATTGGCCGAAAGGCAGTACAGCACGAAGCTCGGCGCCTGCAGGTCGGGCAGGGTCATCACCACGGTGTTGTCGGGTGTGGCGCGAATCAGCTTCTCGACGTTATCCTTCGTATAGCCGAACTGAGTGATGATGAAGCCAGGCGCCTTGTTGAGATTCACGGCGCGGTGCAGCGAGAAGGCGACATCCTCGGCGGTGACCGGCGCGCCGGAACTGAATGTGGCGCCGGGCCGCAGGGTGAAGGTAAAGGTCAGCCCGTCCGGCGAAATCTCCCACTTCTGTGCC
>JAYTTA010000314.1:0-22276 GCA_043745345.1 Acetobacteraceae bacterium
ACCTAACCAATCAAACTCAACCTATCTCACACCCTAAAGCGCAAAATACATGGACGCCGCCAACGTATCCCTTCCTAGCTTATTCAAATTTCAAGGAACTCTCCGTTTCCGGAGCGCCGAGGCCACACAGGCCGTCGGCGAGGGGCGGTTTCTAGTCGCCAGGCGGTTCCGTGTCAACGCCATGACGGAACCCGTCGAAAGCCGAATTAATTGACCTAATTCATTGTAAAGGAACGAAAAAATCTGGTTTTGACCTAAAGCCGCCGATGAAATGCAAAAATTAAGTAGCAAACACATGAGCCATGCGTAAAAAGCATAAGCCAATCCGGCTCGCGCATCTCTGATCCCAGGGGCAAAATTCGTTCTGGAACCGGAGACTACCCCGTAGTAAGCGTCGTTCCAGGTCAACCCGGGAGAAACATCATGGATGCCGCCACGCCAATCGCCGTCCGCCGCCACGCCGCCTGCCAGGACCTGCTGGCCCAAGCCCGCACCCTGCTGGCACCCGCCGGCGCCACACCCGAGGTGTTGGCGCGATTGCGTGACGGGCTGGTGGCCCTGGCCAGCGACCACGCCGACCTGTTCCCTCTGTCCGACTTCAGGATGCCCGACGCCCAGGGCGTCAACCATATGCTGGACGACGCGGCCAATGACGGCCTCGGCCTCTATCTGACGATCGGCTTGCCCGGCAAGGAAGCCGCCCCGCACGACCACGGCATCTGGTGCGTCAACGCCGCGGTGTCGGGCGCCGAGTTGCAGCGCTTCTACCGGCTGGCGCCGCAATCCGCCGGCCACCAAAAGCCTGAGATCGAGGAAATCGGCCGCGTCGTGGTCGAGCCGGGGGTCGGCATGGTGATGGCCGACCACGACATTCACAGCACCGACGTACTCGGCGACCAGCCTTTCGTCGGCCTGGCGATGTATGGCTACGCGATCAACAAATTCCCGGCCGTGGTCTGGTATCACACCCAGTTCGCCGAGGTCCGCGCCTGCGCCAGCCGCCGGCCCGGTCAATGAACGACGCCTCGACGTTCCAGGTCCGGATCGCCAACACCGGGCAGACGATCGACTGCCCGGCCGACCGCACCGTTCTGCAAGCAGCGATCGCGGCCGGGATCGACTATCCCTACGCCTGCGCCACAGGCAACTGCGGCATGTGCGTGTCAGACCTTACCGCCGGCGAGGTCCACCTGCTGGCCCACGGCGACGGCTCGCTAAGCCGGGCGCAGAAGGAGGCCGGCCAGACGTTGGCTTGCCGGGCGCAGCCGCGAGGGGACCTGGCGATCAAGTGGCGCAATCGGTCAGAGAGCACACGGGTTTAGTGCTGAACGCCGTAGGCAGAAAAAGCATGGGGGCTGTGCCCCAAATCCCAACAGGATAGCGTTCTGGAGCGCCCAACCCAAGGAGGGCGGGTCTGGGGCCGCTGCCCCCAGCGGTTCGAGGGCAGAGCTCCGCCTTACTTCCCAAACGAAGCAACCCGAGCCTGGGCTAAGCACAGCAAAGGCGTCACCACCAGCTCCATGCCCAAGGCCGCGGTCATGCCAACCGAGGGCAGCCCATACACAATCATTCCCAGCAGCCGCCCCAGACCACCCATCACGACCACGCCCGTCAGAACGCGAAAGATCGTGCCGTGGCGCTCGATGCCCGGGACCAGAGCCCAGAATATCAATCCGATGCCGAGCAATAGGCCGGACAGGTAGCGGAAGTGGCTGTCCAGGTTGATGTCCCCGCCGCCGCCGAGCACCGCGTCGCCCAACACGACCCCGGCCCCGCCGGCCAGCACCGGCACGAAGCCAGCGAGCAGGACGGCGGCCTGCAACAGCCGCCGCGCGGCCATCATGCCGCCTCGTCGAACCGGCCGTTGATCGACAACCCGTCCTTACCGGCCGATACATGTATCGTCTCGCCCTCATGGATCGAGCCGTCGAGGATCATCCCCGCCAGCGGGTTCTGCAGGCTGCGCTGGATCACCCGCTTCAGCGGCCGGGCGCCGTAGGTGCTGTCGTAGCCCTCCGCCCCCAGCCAATCGAGCGCCAATCTATCAAGCTCGATCATCATATGCCGGTCCGCCAGCAGCGCGCGCAGCCGCTCGAGCTGGATGGTCACGATCGACGCCATGTCGGCACGCTGCAGGCGCCGGAACAGGATGATCTCGTCGAGCCTGTTGAGAAACTCCGGGCGAAAATGCTGGCGCACCACGTTCATCACCTGGCCCTGCACCATGGTCGCCGGCTCTCCCTCGGGCTGGGCGGCCAGGATGTCGCTGCCGAGGTTGCTGGTGAGCACGATGATGGTGTTCTGGAAATTCACCGTGCGGCCCTGCCCGTCGGTCAGCCTTCCGTCGTCCAGAACCTGCAGCAACACGTTGAAGACATCCTCGTGCGCCTTCTCGACCTCATCGAACAGGATGACCTGGTATGGCCGCCGCCGCACCGCCTCGGTCAGCACGCCGCCCTCATCATAGCCGACATAGCCCGGCGGCGCGCCGATCAGGCGGGATACCGAGTGCTTCTCCATGAACTCGCTCATGTCGATGCGGACCATCGCGCGGTCATCGTCGAACAGGAACTCGGCCAGGGCTTTCGTAAGCTCGGTCTTGCCGACGCCCGTTGGGCCAAGAAACAAGAAACTGCCGATCGGGCGGTTGGGGTCCTGCAACCCGGCGCGAGCGCGACGGACGGCGTTGGCGACGTGGCGCAGTGCGTCCTCCTGGCCGATGACGCGTTTGCGGAGCGCGTCCTCCATCCGCATCAGTTTTCCGCGCTCGCCCTCCAGCATCTTGTCCACCGGCACCCCCGTCCAGCGAGAGACGACGCCGGCGATCTGTTGCTCGTCCACCGCCTCGTTGACCAGCTTTCCATCCGCACCCTCGGCGATCTTCTTCTCAAGATCCGGAATCTCGCCATATAGCAGCGCCGAGGCCCGCCCCAGATCGCCGCTGCGCTGCGCGATCTCCGCCTCGGAACGCGCCTGGTCCAACCGCTCCTTCAGCTTCTGCGAGTCCGCCAGCGTGTCTTTTTCAGCCTTCCACGCCGCCGTCATGGCGTTGGACTTCTCCTCGATCTCGGCGAGCTCCTTCTCCAGCTTGACCAAACGATCGCGCGACGCCGAATCACTCTCCTTGCGCAGCGCCTCGCGCTCGATCCGAAGCTGCAGCAGCCGGCGATCGAGCTCGTCGAGCTCCTCCGGCTTGCTGTCGACCTGCATGCGCAGCCGCGATCCCGCCTCGTCCATCAGGTCGATTGCCTTGTCCGGTAAAAACCGGTCGGTGATGTAGCGATTGGACAAGGTTGCAGCCGCAACCAGCGCGCCGTCAGTAATGCGTACGCCGTGATGCAGCTCGTATTTCTCCTTGATGCCGCGAAGGATGCTGATGGTGTCGGCAACGCTCGGCTCGCCGACGAAGATCGGCTGGAACCGCCGCGCCAGCGCCGCGTCCTTCTCAACATGCTTTCGGTATTCGTTCAGCGTTGTCGCGCCGATGCAGTGCAGCGCGCCGCGGGCGAGCTCCGGCTTGATCAGGTTGGACGCGTCCATAGCACCGTCGGCCTTCCCCGCGCCGATCAGCGTGTGCATCTCGTCGATGAACAGCACGATCTCGCCGGCGGCACTTTCGATCTCGGCCAGCACCGCCTTCAGCCGCTCCTCGAACTCGCCGCGGTATTTTGCTCCCGCAACCATGGCGCCCAGGTCCAGCGACAGCAGCCGCTTGTTCTTCAGCGCCTCCGGCACGTCGCCGTTGACGATGCGCAGTGCCAGGCCCTCCACGATCGCGGTCTTGCCGACGCCGGGCTCGCCGATAAGGACGGGGTTATTCTTAGTACGGCGGGCCAGCACCTGGATGGCGCGCCGGATTTCCTCGTCCCGCCCGATCACCGGATCGAGTTTTCCGTCACGCGCGAGAGCCGTGACATCCCGGGAGTACTTCTTCAGCGCGTCAAAACTCTGCTCGGCGTTCTGGCTGGTGACTTTCCGGCCTTTGCGAATATCCGCCATCGCCTTCTCCAGCGCCTGTGCGGTGGCGCCGCTGCCACGCAGCGCCCGGGCGGCCGGCGTCTCGCCGGCGGCGATCGCCACCAGCAGGCGGTCCTGAGCCACGTATTCGTCGCCGGCTTTGGTCGCCGCGGTCTGCGCCGCATCCAGCACGCGGACCAGCTCCGGCGTGATCTGCGGCTGGCCGGCGCCGGCGCCCTGCACCTTGGGCAGCCGGGCAAGCTCGCCCTCGATCGCCGTGCGGGCGGTGACGGGATCGCCGCCGGCGGCGCGGATCAACCCGGCGGCCGCACCTTCCTCATCATCCAGCATGGCCTTCAACATATGTTCGGGCGTGAGGCGCTGATGGAAGTCGCGTACCGCTATCGTGCTGGCGGCCTGAAGGAAGCCGCGCACGCGATCGGTGAATTTTTCCAGATCCATATTATTGTCCCTTTTGAGCAGGCAACCGGCACATCTCCGCCCCTATCATAGGCGACGGGAATCAGCCTTTGTGAAAACAGATGGTCAACGCCACACTAGCACACAAGCCGGAAGTGTAGGAAAAATAACCCATGCGCGTCGAGTATCTCTATCGCTACCCCGTCAAGGGCCTCACTGCCGAGGCGCTGGAGGCGACCGAAGTCGAAACCGGCGGCGCTATCCCGTGGGACCGTGCCTTCGCCCTGGCCCAGGGCGACGGCGCGTTCGATTCGAAAACACCCGGCTGGGTGCCAAAGACCAACTTCATGTGCCTGATGAAGAACGCAGGCACCGCCGCGCTGCGATCGCATTTCGACACCAAATCCAACATCCTGACGATCCGTGCACCCGATGGCGACGGCATCTCCGAAAACGCCCTCAACCCCGAGGCCCAGACCCGCATCGCGGCCTTCCTGGCCAAGTTCATGGGCGAGGAGGCACGCGGCACGCCCACTTTCCACCACATCGCCGGCCACGTCTTCGGCGATAACCGCGAGCCCGTTATCAGCCTGATCAACATCGCCAGCCTGCAGGACTATGAGGCCAAGCAGGGCGCCCGCCGCCACCGCCGGCGTTTCCGCGCCAATGTCTGGTTCTCCGGCGCGGCCCCCTGGAGCGAGTTCGACTGGATCGGCAAAACCATCCAGATGGGCGGCGCCATGCTGCGCATCACCGATCGGATCATCCGGTGCCCGGCCACCGAGGTGAACCCGGTCACCGCGCAACGCGACGCCGACCCGATCCGGGAACTTCGAACCCTGTATGGCCATACCCACCTCGGTGTCTTCGCCGAGGTCATCGAGGGCGGCCGATTTGCTGTCGGCGACGGAATCGAGGTTTTGCCGGATTAGACGAAAGCAAAAGCTTGGGAGGCGCGCCGCCCCCCAAACCCCGGCATCTCTTGAGCAGGTCCGGGCTCGCAATGCGGCAACGGCTGCAATCCCGCCATCGTCTCAGCGCGCGTTAAAGCCGCCGCGATCTCCGCATCAGACATCTGTCTCAATTCCCAGAGGTCGCGCGCCGTCGCCTCCTGATCGCGCGCCCGCCACTCGCCCGGCGTATCCACCACCGGCGGCGGCAAGCCCGCCCGCAGCACCAGGATCACCGCGCCGAACACCTGCGGCGGCGGCAGGCTCGCCCAGTCGGGTGTCAGATCGCCGGGTGTCGGAGCATCGGGTATCGGATCGTCGGCCAGACCATTCGAATGTTCCATCTAGTTAGTCTTACAGTCACAATACTTAACGGAGCAAGGGAAATCTTAGGATCGGCCGCCCTTCGCGACCCATCACCTGAAACTACCCAAACTGCGCTGTGAACCAGCATGCTACCGAAACCCCCTTTCATTCGGCCGTAAGTAGTTAAATTACGGCCGAAACTTACGTCTTGAAGGGCATCCCGACCGGCGCCGATTAGGACCTTGCCCCGAACGAATTTCACCAAGCAAAGACAATGAGTTGCGACGCTTTTGTAATGGGGTCCCATTCCGGCGCTGATTTACAGCCGGCAACCCCGTCCTGCACCGGATACCACAAGCTATGCCCCGAACCCGCTCAATCAATATGCCAGCGTCGGCGCTGCCGCCTACACCTGCGACGCGAACGGCAACCTGACCGGCGACGGGGTAGCCACCTGCGGCTACGACCCGCAGAACCGCCTGGGTGGCGGCCAGCCGCACCGGAACCGCCGCGAGTTACGCGCCTACGATCCGCAGCAGCGCCGCGCCGCCAAGACCGTCAACGGCGCCACCACCCGGTTCCTCTCGGCCGGCGCCCGGGAGATCGCCGAGTATGACGGAGCGGAAGCCTTGCAGCGCCGCTTCGTCCATGGCCCCGGTCTGGACACGAGCCCTTGGTCGCCATCGATGCCGCCGGCACCTCGGCAGCCAACTACGACGGTTATGAGTACGACGCGGAGAGCAATCCGACCCCGGACCGAACGCGTGCCGAGGTGCTGATGCTTGCAACCTACGACGCGTTGGACCGCTTACAGACCCGCAGCGTTCCCGCCAACGCCAGCTCACCGGCCCGTGAACTGTGATCGCTTGATTTGTCCGTCCTTTAAAAGACCGGACCCTAAATCCCCGTGGAGGAAAATCTCAGTGGCAGGTCACGCCGTATCGCGGATAGGCCTGGCGATGGCTGGCGCCACGCTCGACCATCCGACAATCTATCCGGCGAACAACGGGAGAAAACAAATGGACCTCAACGGCGCGGTCGCCCTCGTAACCGGCGGCAACGGCGGCCTAGGCCAACGCATCTGCCACGCGCTGGCGCGGGAGGGCGTCCATATCGCGGTCATCTACGCCAAAAGCCGCGACCAGGCGGAGGGCGTGGTGCGCGATCTGGCGTCCCACTACCAGGTCAACGCCGCCGCCTTCGCCTGCGACGTCACCGACCCCGCCGCCATCGAGACGCTGATTACCGACGTGACCAAGAAATTCGGCCGGCTCGATATCCTGGTCAACGATGCCGCCTACAACAAGAACATTCCCTTCACCGACCTCGACAGCCTGACCATCGAGGAATGGGACAAGATCATCGCCATCGACCTGACCGGGCCGATGCGGCTGACCAAGGCGGTGGCGCCGGTGATGAAGGCGCAGGGCCAGGGCCGCATCGTCAACATCGCCTCGGTCGCCGGGCTACACCCGACCGGCTCCTCGATCGCCTATGCGGTGGCCAAGGCCGGGCTGATCCACCTCACGCGCTGCATGGCGGTGGCGATGGCGCCGGAGACACTGGTCAACTGCATCGCCCCCGGCCTGCTGGAGGGTACCCGCGCCACCTCCAACCTTCGGCCCGAGCAGATCGAAAACTCGGCCGCCGGCGCGCTGCTGAAGAAGGCCGCCGACAAGGACGACTGCGCCGACATGGTGGTGACGATGTGCCGCACGGGAACCATGACCGGCCAGACCATCGTCATCGATTCCGGCCGGGTGTTTCACTGACCCCGGCCCCTTGCTCCTACCGACCGGTAGGCACACTATTCCCTCAACCAAAGCGCCATTCGAGGGAGCATCCGCCATGGACCTGCAGTACACGCCCGAGGAAAACACCTTTCGCGAGGAAGTCCGCACCTTCATCCGCGAAAACCTGCCGGCCGAAATCCACCACCGCATGCGGATCGGCTACCCGCCGAGCAAGCAGGACACCGTCACTTGGCAGCGCATCCTGAACGCTAAGGGCTGGGCCGGGCTGTCGTGGCCGAAGCAGTGGGGCGGTCCGGGCTGGAATGCGATCCAGCGGATGATCTTCATCGAGGAAAACCTGGCCTTTCCCGCCCCCGAGCTTTCGTCGTTCAACATCACCATGCTCGGGCCAGTATTACTGCAGTTCGGCACCGAGGCACAAAAGCAGAAATACCTGCCGCGGGCGGCCAACCTCGACGATTGGTGGTGCCAGGGCTTCTCGGAACCCGGCGCCGGGTCGGACCTCGCCTCGCTCAAGACCGCGGCGAAGAAAAAGGGCGATACCTACGTGGTCAACGGCCAGAAGATCTGGACCTCGACCGCGCACAACGCCGACTGGATTTTTGCGCTGGTCCGCACCGATCCGCAGGCCAAGAAGCGTCAGGAGGGGATTTCCTTCCTGCTGATCGACATGAAAACGCCTGGTATCGAGGTCCGGCCGATCATCTCGATCGACGGCGGCCATCACCTCAATGAGGTCTTCTTCACCGATGTTGTGGTCCCCGCCGAGAACTTGGTCGGCGAGGAGAACAAGGGCTGGAACGTGGCCAAGTTCCTGCTCGGCAACGAGCGTACTGGCATCGCGCGGCTCGGCAAATCCAAGGAACGCGTGCGCTATGCCCTTGAGGTCGCGCGCGAGGTCCGCATGAACGGCCGCCCGCTGATCGAGGATCGCAACTTCCGCACTCGCGTCGCGCAGATGGAGGTGGACATGAAGGCGCTGGAGATCACCCAGCTGCGCGTCGTCTCCGCCTTTGCCAAGGATAACTCCGGAAAACCGGACCCGATCTCGTCGGTGCTGAAGATCAAGGGCACCGAGCTGCTGCAGAACACCTCCGAGCTGGTGATGGATGTGGGCGGGCCGCAGGCAATGCCGGTGTGGCAGAGCGAGCTCGCGGCGATGACCAACGAGCCGTCGATCGGCCCGGAATGGGCGCCGCAGATGGCTCCCGCCTACCTTATGCTGCGCGCCGCCTCGATCTATGGCGGCACCAACGAGATCCAGAAAAATATCCTCAACAAAGCCGTGCTGGGGCTCTGAGACAATGGATTTCGACCTCACCGAAGACCAGCGGCTGCTGACCGACAGCGTCAACCGGCTGCTGAGCGACCAGTACGGGTTCGACAAAAGGCGCGGCTACCTCAAGCAGCCGGAGGGCTGGAGCACGGCGCTGTGGTCGCGATACGCCGAGCTCGGGCTGCTCGGTCTGCCGTTCGCCGAGGAATTTGGGGGATTCGGCGGCGGCGCGGTCGATGTCATGCTGCTGATGCAGTCGTTCGGCCGGTCTCTGGTGCTGGAACCCTATCTGTCCACCGTCGTGCTCGGCGGCACCGCGATCAAGTTCGCCGGCAGCGCCGACCAGCAAAACGATGTTCTCCCCGGCGTCGCGGAAGGCACCATCAAGCTGGCCTTCGCCCACAGCGAGCGCCAGGCGCGCTACGACCTCACCGACGTTACCACCACCGCGAAAAAGAACGGTTCGGGTTATGTGCTGGACGGCGCGAAAAGCGTGGTGCTGCACGGCGATAGCGCCGACAGGTTGATCGTCTCGGCACGCACGTCGGGCGAGCGCGGCGATCCGGACGGTATTTCCTTGTTCCTGGTCGATGCCCGTGCCGATGGCATCGCCATGCGCGGCTACACGCTTCGGGACGGTTCCCGTGCCGCAGAAGTCGCGTTGTCCGGGGTCAAGGTCTCGGCTGAGCATGTGCTGGGCGAGGTCGGCAACGCGTTGCCGACCATCGAGCGTGTGGTCGAGGCGGGGATCGCCGCGACCTCGGCCGAGGTCATCGGCACCATGGAAACGATGCAGGCGATGACGCTCGACTACATGAAGACCCGGCAGCAATTCGGCAAACCGATCGGCGAAAACCAGGCGTTGCAGCACCGTGCCGCCGAGATGCTGGTGGCGATGGAGCAGGGCCGCTCGATGGCGATGCTGGCGGCGATGATGGTGGAGGAGCCGGACGCCGCCGAGCGCGCCCGCAACATCTCGATGGCCAAGGTCGGCGTCGGCCAGGCCGGCCGGTTCGTGTCGCAGAACGCGGTGCAGCTGCATGGCGGCATCGGCATGACCGAGGAGTACGCCATCGGCCACTTCTTTCGCCGCGTCATGGTGATCGAGCATCTGTTCGGCGACACAGCCTACCATCTCGACCGCTTGGCCGACCAAGTTGCCTGAGTACGGCGGGTCTGGGCGTAGCGGGCAAAGGTTCCGCCTGTCCACCTTTGGACCGGGGGAATGCCCGCGGAGGGAGAGCCCAGCCTTGCTTTCCTGATGTTTGCTGCCGGACTGCTATCGGGCAAACGCATCCTGATAACCGGCGGCGGCACTGGCCTGGGCCGCAGCATAGGGCGGCGCTACCTAGACCTAGGCGCCGACCTTCTTATCTGTGGCCGCCGCGCCGCCGTGCTGGAAACCACCGCCCTGGAATTGCGGGCCGAGACCGGCGGGCGCGTGAAAACCCATGTCTGCGACATCCGCGATCCGGCTGCCGTGGACCAGATGATGACCGCGATCTGGGCCGAGGCGCCGCTCGACGGCCTGCTCAACAACGCCGCAGGCAACTTCATCTCGCGCACCGAGCGGCTGTCCGCCCGCGCCTTCGACGCGGTGCTGGCGGTCACCCTGCACGGCACCGCCTACTGCACGATGGCGGTCGGCAAACGCTGGATCGAGGGCAAACGCGGCGGCTCGATCCTTTCCATCGTCAGCACCTCGGTGTTCACCGGCCGCGCCTTCACGGTGCCCTCCGCCGCCGCCAAGGCCGGCGTGCTGGCGATGACCCGATCGCTGGCGGTGGAATGGGGTCCGCACGGCATCCGCACCGCGGCGATCGCGCCCGGCCTGTTCCCGACCGCGGGCGCGATGTCGCGGCTGAGCCCGGGCGGGGCTGACGCCACCATCGCCGGCGTGCCGCTGCGCCGCGCCGGCGACCACGCCGAGATCGCCAACCTGGCCTCGTTCCTGATGTCGGACCAGGCCGGCTACATCAACGGCGACTGCATCACGATCGATGGCGGCCGATGGCTGGCGGAGGGCGCCGCCCAGAACGATGCCCTGTTCGACTGGACCGAGGAGCAGTGGGACCAGTTCCGCGGCAGCCGCAAGGCCTGATCACCGTTTCATCTCGTCCAGCGCCTTGACCATCGGCGTGCTGGTTATCTTCATCACGCCGTCCAGCGGGCGATCCATTTCAAGGACAAGAAAAACTGCCCCGCCGATCGCCAGTGAACACACCAGGAAGGCGCCGGCCACGGTCGCGTTGCGCGGCGCGTTGAGGCCGAAGCTCGCGAAGATGAAGCTGATCCACGAAACCAGGATCACCAGGATGATAGGCTTCACCGAAGCACCCCCCTGCTGGATCAACACCAGCCGCTGGCGCAACAGGGAAGCACTGATCTGCAGCGCCTGCTCATGCAGCCATTTCTGCCCGGCATCGACTGGGGTCAGGGCGCGGATGGTCTCGCGCACCCGCTCCAGCAGCCGTGCCGCTTCCCTGTCCTCCAGCCGGACAGGTGGAAGAAGCTGTTGTGCCGCAATGCGCGGCCAGATGTCGTGCAGCACCTTCTCCGCATGCCGCCGCAACAGGTCGCGTGGCTCCCCGGCCTGGTCACCATAGTCGCGCAGCGTCTCGTTGAGCAGCAGCAGATCGGCGGAATATTGCCGCATCTCGTGGTCTACTCTGTCGTAGGTCTGCTTGGCGGTGGCGATCAGCAGCCCCAGCACCAGCGACGCCAGCACCGACAGCATTCCGGTGCCGAGGCGCACCACGTCCTGCGTTTCCTTGCTGCGATGCGCCTCCGGCAGCAAGCCGTGCAGCAGCAACCCGCCCATTCCGCCGGCAAAGACACAGGCGGCGACAGTCAAACCGGTTTCAATCGAGTTCATGGCTCTGCGTACGCCAATCCGGCGTCGGAACCAATGCGCCGGCGCCGGATTTATTGGGCAAGCCAAAGGAGCCTACCGAATGAGCGACAATCCCGGCGTCGAAATTCCCAACAGCGAGCCTATGCCGCAACCGGACACCACGCCGCCGGACACCACGCCGCCGGAAATCGATCTGCCGTCGGAGCCGATGCCTAGCTCGGAGCCGGTGCGCGACTAAGCAAGCTTGGGCTCTTCCTCCGCAGGCATTCCCACCGGCCGAATGCGGCCAGTGGGAATGCCTGCTACGCCTAAACCCGCCAAGAGGCAGTCGCTCCTTGGAGCCCCCGACTTTAGAAAGACAACGACGTTGCCTGCACCACTAAAGGCAATGCTCTGACCGTCGCCAAGACCCTATCCTGAACCGGCTCATCCACTGACACCAGGCAGATCGCGTCGCCGCCCGCCTCCGACCGGCCAAGGTGGAACGTTGCGATGTTGATGCCAGCATCGGACAACGTCTGCCCGAACCGGCCAATAAAGCCGGGCCGGTCCTGGTTGGTTACATATAGCATGTAGCGGCCGAAATCGGCTTCGACCTTGATGTCCTTGATCTCGACGATACGCGGCCGCGACCCGGCGAACAGGGTGCCGGCAACCGACCGCGTCATGCCCGCCGTCTCGACCGTGATCCGCACCAGCGTCTGGTATTCGCTCGGCCGGTCGTGCACCGTTTCCGACACATCAATGCCGCGGTCGCGCGCCGCCACCGGCGCATTGACCATGTTGACCCCGGCCAGCACCGGCCCCAGCAACCCCGCCAGCACGGCAGCCGAAAGCGGGCGATGGTTCAGTGCCGCAGCCAGCCCCTCATACTCGATCACCACGCGGCGGATGACGCCTTCCTGCGCCTGCGTCATCTGCCCGGCGAACGCGCCCAGCAGCCGGCACAGCTCCATGTACGGCTTCAGCCGCGGCGCGTCCTCAGCCGAGACCGACGCCATGTTGATTGCGTTCGACACCGCGCCGGTCAGCAGAAAATCACTCATCTGCTCGGCAACCTGCAGCGCCACGTTCTCCTGCGCCTCGGCGGTAGCAGCACCAAGATGCGGCGTGCAGATGATCTTTTCCAGCCCGAACAAAGGGCTGTCGGTCGCGGGCTCGGTCTCGAAGACGTCCAACGCCGCCCCCGCGACATGGCCGGACTTGATCGCCTCCGCCAAAGCCGCCTCGTCCACCAGTCCACCACGGGCGCAGTTGATGATGCGCACGCCCTTCCGGGTTTTCGCCAAAGCCTCGCGTGACAGGATGTTCCGGGTCGCGTCGGTCAGCGGCGTATGCAGGGAAATGAAGTCGGCGCGCGCCAGCAGCGCCTCCAGCTCGACCTTCTCGACGCCCAATTCCAGCGCTCGCTTCTCGGACAGATAGGGATCGAACGCGACCACCTTCATGTGCAGCCCGATACCACGGTCGGCGACGATCGAGCCGATGTTGCCGCAGCCGATCAGACCCAGCGTCTTGCCGGTCAGCTCGACGCCCATGAACCGATTCTTCTCCCACTTCCCGGCCTTGGTGGAGGCGCTGGCCTCGGGCAGCTCGCGGGCCAGTGCGAACATCATGGCGATGGCGTGCTCGGCGGTGGTGATGGTGTTGCCGTGGGGCGTGTTCATCACCACCACACCGCGCGCGGTCGCCGACTTCACGTCCACATTATCGACACCGATCCCGGCGCGCCCAACCACTTTCAGTCGGCTCGCGACGTCCAGAAGCTCGCGCGTCACCTTGGTCGCAGACCGGATCGCCAGCCCGTCATACTCGCCAATGATCTCGCGCAGCTCGGCGGCCGACAGGCCCGGCTTCAGATCGACCTCGATGCCGCGGGCACGGAAAATCTCGACCGCCGCCGGCGACAGCTTGTCGCTGATCAGAACCTTGCTCATGGCCCTAAACCGTCGCCGCGTGTTCGGTGGCGACGGTCTCGAACGCCCACTCGATCCACGGCAGCATCAGCCTGATGTCGCCGGCCTCGACCGTCGCGCCGCCCCAAATTCGAAAACCCGCCGGCGCGTCGCGGTGGCCGGCGACGTCATAGGCGACATCCTCCGTCTCCAGCATCGCCGCCATCCGGCGAACCGTGGTGAAGCGCTCATCCTCGGACAGGCGCACGAACCAGGGCGCGGTGAACTTTATGCAGATCGCGGTGCTGGAGCGCGTGGCGGGATCCTCGGCCAAAAACTCGGCCCATGGCGTGCGCGACACCCAGCTCGCAACCGCCTGAAGATTCTCCTGCGACCGCGCGATCAATCCCGCCAGGCCACCCGACTCCTCGGCCCAGCCAAGCCCATCGAGCGCATCCTCGACGCACAGCATGGACGGCGTGTTCAGCGTCTCGCCGCGGAACAAGCCTTCGTTGAGCTTGCCGTTCACGGTCATGCGGAAGACCTTCGGCAGCGGCCACGCTGGCTTGTAGCCGGTCAGCCGCTCGGCCGCACGCGGCGAGATCGCCAGCATGCCGTGGGCCGCCTCGCCGCCAAGCCCCTTCTGCCAGGACCAGGTCACGACATCCAACTTGTCGTAGGGCAAATCCATTGCAAAGCAGGCCGAAGTCGCATCGCACAGCGTAAGCCCAGCGCGGTCGGCCGGGATCCAGTCGCCATTGGGAACCCGAACGCCCGACGTGGTGCCGTTCCAGGCGAACACCACGTCGTTGTCGAAGTTGACCTGGCTCAGATCCGGCAGCTGACCATACGGCGCCTCAAGCACCCGCGCGCCCGGCAGCTTCAGCTGCTTGACGACATCGGTCGCCCACTGCCCCGAAAAACTCTCGAACGCGATCACATCGACGCCGCGCGCGCCCAGCATCGACCACATCGCCATCTCGATGGCGCCGGTGTCGGACCCCGGCACGATCGCCACGCGCCAACCCTGAGGCAACCCGAGCAGCTTTGCCGACCGGTCGATGAGCTCGGCCAGACGCTGCTTCGGCGCCGCGGCACGATGGCTGCGCCCAAGCAGCGCACGACTCAGCGCATCCAGCGAATAGCCGGGGCGCTTGGCACAGGGGCCAGACGAGAAAAAAGGGTTTTCCGGACGCAATGCCGGCGGAGACGGTGAGAATGCCATCGTGTGGCTCTCCCTTTCAGAAGAGAAGCACCCCGGTGGGGGGGTGTGGCCCGCTGCGGTGGATAGAGGAGCACAGCTGCGGGGTCAATCCTGTGGCAATGAACAGTGAACCCGCAGCGTCGTTACGGCCTTGCAAGATCCATCGCTTGAAGGAGACCATCGCCATTTCCATCCCCACGCGCGCATGCCGGCATCGCCTGCTGCTGTTTGCCGCATCCGCCTGGGCTGCCGGTCTGTTGTCCTCCGCGGCCATGGCGCAGGCGCCCTCCGCCTACCGCGAAATCCGCCTGAGCCTCCTCGCGCATGACGTCGCCTTCACCGGCGGGGTCGAGCCCGGCGCCGACATCAACTTTGAGGTGACATCCTCCTCGATCATCGACCAGGAATGGACTGGGTCGCTGCCCATCTGGGCACAGTGGGCGGTCTACCCGCGGCTCGATCTCGGCGTCGAAATCACCTACCGCATCTCGCCAACCATCAGCATCGGCATCTACTACGATCACGAGTCGAACGGCGGCTTGGTCCGCTACAACCGAAGCCTGAACGATTTTGGCGCGCGCGTGGCTTACCGGTTCTGACGCCATAAGCAAGAAAGCATGGGGCTCTGCCCCAAACCCCGCCAAGGGGCAGTCGCCCCTTGTAACCTCTTCCCTTAAGGGATGCGCTCCCGGGCGCTACCTGGGCGGGGTCAGGGGCGTAGCGACCAAAGGTTCCGACTGGTCCGCTTCGGCCAGTTGGAATGATCGCGGAGGGGGAGCCCCAGCCTTGCTTCGCAACCTCAATCCCGCCAAGTCTTCACGGAATCGCCCCCAAACACGGCCTGCTGCCGCAGCGCTGGCGAGAACAGGCTGTAAAGCATTCTGGGATAGGGCGCGCTCGCCGCATCCAGCGCGGCGCGATGTTCCGGCGACAGCACGACATCCAGCGCCATGGCGTTGTCCGCTATCTGTTCCACCCGGCTCACGCCCATCAGCATCGACGTGATCCCCGACCGGCCCGCAACCCAGGACAGCGCAACCCGCGCCGGGCTCTGTCCCGCCTCGTCGGCGACGCGGCGCAGCACGTCCACGATCTTCCAGTTGCGCTCGGTAAACAGCGTGTCGCCGAACGGATTGGCGCCATCCAGCCGCTTGTCGCCCTCCGGCCGGTGCTCGCCTTCCGTTGCCGCATCGTGTGGCAGTCCGCCTGCCCTTGAGCCGCCGGTCTCCACCGCTGCGCGGTCGTACTTGCCGGTCAGCAAACCATAGGCGAGCGGACTCCACGGCAGGATACCCATCCCGAACTCGGCCGCCAGCGGCACGTGCTCGTCCTCGATGTCGCGGTTCACCAGCGAATAGAAATACTGCAGCGCGATCGGCCCCGGCATGGACCGCGCGCCGGCCAGCGTCGCCAGCTTGGCGACATACCAGGCCGGCGCGTTCGACATCCCCCAGTAACGGGTTTTCCCCGCCCGGACGAACCCTGCCATCGTCTCCAGCAACTCCTCGGCAGGTGTCGCCGAGTCCCACACGTGCACCCAGAACAGATCGATATGGTCGGTCTGCAACCGGCCGAGCGAGCCATCAAGCGCGGTATGGAGATGCTTGGCCCCGTTGCCGCCCGTATGGGGGCCCTTGCCCGCGGCGAAGCCTGCCTTGGTCGCGACCACGATCTGGTCGCGCAGGCCGCGCTCGGCGATGAAGCCCCCCAGCATCGCCTCGCTGCGCCCACCCGAATAGACATCGGCCGTGTCGATGAAGTTGCCGCCAGCCTCGACATAGGCGTTGAACACCGCGCGCGATCCCGCCTCGTCCGAGCCCCAACGGGCGGTGCCGAAGGTCATCGTGCCCAAAGCGAGGGGACTGACAACAAGACCGGAGCGGCCAAGGGTACGATAATCCGTGAGTGACATGGCGACACTTTCATAGTAATCGATATGGAACTGTTAAAGCTATTGGCCGGGTATCGTCAATTTTTCTATAGTGACCATTATGAAAATAAATGAGCCTGCCACGCGCCGCAGGACCGGCCGGCCATTATCCTTCGACCGCGCTTCTGCGCTGCACGCGGCCATGCTGCTGTTTTGGCGGCATGGCTATGAGGCGACCTCGTTGACCGAGTTGACGGCCGCGATGGCGATAACCCCGCCAAGCCTCTACGCGGCATTCGGCGACAAGAAGCGGCTGTTCCTCGAAGCTGTCGGCCACTATTTGTCAGGCCCGGTCACATCCCGGTCGATCATCGATGGGGCCGCCACCGCCCGGGAAGCGGCATGGGGTCTGCTGCAAGCCGCCGCTGCCGGCTTTACGGGGATCGACACGCCAGCAGGTTGCCTGCTCGCCAGCTCGGCGATCAGCTGCTCGGCCGACGCCGCCGACGTCCAGGCCGAACTCGCCGCCATTCGCCATGGCATCGAGACACATCTGAAAGAAAGGATTTCGTTGGCCATCGAAACCGGCGAGCTTGCTGCCGATATCGATGCGGACGCCCTGGCCGGTCACGCAATGGCGGTCGTGCAGGGAATGTCCACGTTGGCTCGGGATGGCGCCGTGCGCGAGAAACTGATGCGCGTCGCGGCCACCGCGATGCTGGCCTGGCCAAAGCCACAAGCTAGCTAGCCAAAAACACCCCAACCAGCACATCCACCACCACCAGCAGCACCGCCCGCCAACGCCCGACATCCAGCGCCAGCCGGGTGGCGAACCACTGCAGCCACAGCGCCCAGCACAGCGCGACGAGGGTGAGCACCTGGCCCAGCCAATCCGGCGCCCCCGCCCAGCCCGGCACCGAGGCCACGAGGAACAGGGCGTACTGCACCAGGTTGCACCAGTTCCAGGCAGCGAAGAACAGCGGCCAACGGGCCTGCCGTCCCATCGCCGTCGCAATCTGGCGCGACAGCAGGGCGTAGCCGGCCCAGCCGACGACATAGAGCAGGGTCGGCGACAGGATGTCGTGCGCCGTCAGCCCCGCATCCGTGGACGGCATGGCCGACAGCCGCAGCACCAGCATCGCCGGCAGGCAGAGGACCACCGCCCAGCAGCCGGTCCGCGCCGCGTCCGGATCGCGCGCGATCGACGCCAGCCCATCGGCATGGCCCTGAGCCAAACGGAACGCCCCGGCGATGCCGGCGCGAATGCCGTCACCCACCAGCATCGGCCCAGATTGCGGCGGCCCCGATTGCGGCGGCCCCGATTGCGGCGACTCCTTCATCCGGGCGCCGCCGGCACGCCGCCGGCCAGCAGCCGCGGGATCAGGATCACCGCCGCGGTGCCAAGATTGATCATCAACACCAGCACGACCGATCTTCCAACCGGCAGGTCCAGCCCGCGCCGGGCAAGAAAGAAGTGTAGGGTCAGGCCGTAGGCGACCAGCACAAGCAGCGCGAGCATGGCGGCGACATGGGCGGGGACGCCGGCCCGCCACGCCAGGCTGAACCCGGTGAACACCAGCACCATGACAAACGGTATGATGCACTGGCACCAGTTGAAGGCGATCGCAAAGCGCAACCACAGCGCCTCCCGGGCCCACAACGCAGCCAGCGTGTGGGAGATCACTGGCGGCGCCAACACCGCGGCAACGGTCATCAGGAAGTCGGAAACCGCGCCGTTGCCGCCACCGATCAGATTGAGGCCAAGGCCAACAAGCGGAAAGGCCAGCAGCGGCGCCAAGCTGGTCAGGAAGGCCTGCCGCGTGTCGCCCAGCAGGTCGAACCCGGCCGCGCGGAACCGCGCCAGCAGCAGGACGCCGGACACGATTCTCAGCGGATGGCCCGGCGATGCCTTTCCCCCGCTCATGCCAGGAAATCGGCCAGCACCGCCTGGTAGACCCGCGCCAGATCCCGCAGCTCCACCACCGGCACCCGCTCATCGGCCTGATGCATGGTGCTGCCGACACCCCCGAACTCGGCCACCGGGCAGAATTTCGAGATGAACCGCGCGTCAGACGTGCCGCCGCCGGTGTCGAGTTTCGGCTCGATGCCGGTAGCCCGCTGGACGGCGCCTCTCAAGGTGTTGACCATGGCTCCGGGCTTGGTCAAAAAGCTCTCGCCGCTGATCGTCGTGTCGAGCTCGAACCGGTCGGCGTGCTGGGCCACGGTCGCGCGCATCCAGGCGATCAGCGCCGCCCCCGAATGATGGTCGTTAAATCGGATGTTGACCGCCGCGCGCGCCGTCGCCGGAATGACGTTGGTCGCCGGGTTGCCGACATCGATGCTGGTCACCTGCAGGCTGGAGGGTTCGAACCACTCGCTGCCGGCATCCAGCGGGGCCGCGGTCAGCGCCGCCAGCGCGCGCACCAGCCGATGCACCGGGTTGTCGGCGCGGTGCGGATAGGCGACGTGACCCTGGCTGCCGTGGATGGCAATGCGCGCGTTAAGGCTGCCGCGCCGCCCGATCTTGATGGTGTCGCCGAGTTGCGCCGGGCAGGTCGGCTCACCGACCAGGCAGAAATCCGGGATGTTCCCCCATGTTGCCATCCAGTCGAGCACTTTCACCGTGCCATCGGTCGCTGGCCCCTCCTCATCACCGGTGATCAGCAGGCTGATCGAGCCTTTTTTCGACCCCGCCAGATGCCCCGCCGCGGCCGCCACGAACGCGGCGATGGCGCCCTTCATGTCACAGGCGCCCCGGCCATACAGAATACCGTCGCAGACCTCACCGCCGAACGGCGGCACCGTCCAGTTGGCATCGCCCACCGGGACCACATCGGTATGCCCGGCGAAGCAGAAATGCGGGCTGCCCGTGCCAACGCGAGCAAAGATGTTTTCAATGTCACCGAACCGCAGCCGCGTGACGTCAAAACCCAAGGGCTTCAGCGCCGCGGTCAGCACGTCCATCGCGCCGGCATCGGCGGGGGTCACCGAGGCACACCGGATCAGCGCCTGCGCCAGAGGCAGCGGATCGAGCTCGCTCAATCGCGCAGCAGCTCGTTGATCGAGGTCTTCGCCCGCGTCTGCGCGTCCACCGTCTTGACGATCACGGCACAGTACAGCGACGGCCCGTTGCCGGCTGGCAGCGAACCCGGCACCACCACCGAATAGGGCGGCACCCGGCCGATATGGATTTCCCCGGTCGCGCGGTTGATCACCTTGGTCGAGGCGCCGACGAACACGCCCATCGACAGCACCGCACCCCGTTCCACGATGACGCCCTCGGCGACCTCGGAGCGGGCGCCGACAAAGCAGTCATCCTCGACGATCACCGGGTTGGCCTGCAGCGGCTCCAGCACGCCGCCAATGCCGACGCCGCCGCTGATGTGGCAGTTGGCGCCGATCTGGGCACAGCTGCCGACCGTGGACCAGGTGTCGATCATGGTGTTGCGCCCGACATAGGCGCCGACATTGACGAAGCACGGCATTAGCACCGCACCCGGCGCGATGTAGGCCGACCGGCGCACGATGGCGCCCGGCACCGCGCGGAACCCGGCCGCGCGGAAGCGCGCCGCGTCCCAGCCCTCGAACTTCATCGGCACCTTGTCGAACACCGGCGCGCCGCCGTCGCCCGGCATCGGCTGCGAATCATTGAGCCGGAAACTCAACAGCACAGCCTTTTTTAGCCACTGATTGACCTGCCAGCCATCTGCGCCGGGTTCGGCGACGCGCGCGGTGCCAGCCTCCAGGACATCGAGCGCCGCTTCCACGGCCCGCCGCGGCGGGCCCGCGGTAGCCGCGGAAATCGTCTCCCGGTGCTCCCACAGCGCCTCGATCTCGGCCGCCAGCGCTGTCTCGTTCATGCGACGTCTATCCCCGTCCGGTGAGCCATCCTGGCTGATCTCGTATGGCGCCGGACCATGCGCATGCGACCTAAACCTGTCAACGGACTCTGGACCGCGTTTTTCCTTTCATCAGGCTTTGTCGGCCCCCACGCTAACGGGTCTTTCACCGCCTCCCGCCACAATGGCCCGACGTCTGGGGTGGACCGGCATGACAAGACTTTTCGACCCGGTGCAGCACGCGTCCCCGTTCGGGTCGGATCCGCGGCCGTTGCCCAACCACGATCCGCTGCGCGGCGCTCTGCTGGACAGCCGACAGCGTTGGCACGACCTCGTCAGCCTCGCGGCCGACCTGGCCTTCGAGACCGACGCCGCCGGCCGGTTCGTGTTCCTCGCCTCCGACCCGGTGCTGGGCTGGCCGACGGCCACCCTGCTCGGCCAACCGGCCGAGCTGTTGCTCACCGGAACCTCACGCGACCTGCCGGATCAGTTGTTCAACCCGTTCCGTCCGGCCACCCCGATCCGCCGCCAAAGGGTGTGGCTGAAACGCGCCGACCGGTCGGTCGCCTGCGTCTCGTTCACCGCGGCACCGCTGTTTGATCCGCGCGGCCGCATCATCGGCGCCCGCGGCGTCGGCATCGACATGAGCGACCAGGACGCCGCCGAGGTGGCGATGGTCGCGACTCTGCGCCGGGGCGAGTTGGTCGACCACATCCTGTGGCTGATGCGGCAGGAGGTTCTGCCCCCGCGCATGATGCAGGCCGCGCTGCAGGCGCTGAGCCGCGCCGTCGGCGCCGAAGGTGCCGCGATTCTCGACATCGTCGTCGGCAGCGATCCGGATAGCGCACCCGGACCCTTGAAGCACCAGGCGGGCGGCGGCGGCGAAGCGCAGGCGGTCGCGGTCACCGCCATGCGGCTGATGCAGGCCGAGATGATCCGCGCCGGTGCCGCGCGGATGCGGTCGCCGCAAAACGGGACTCTGGCGGACGCCGCCTCGGCAATGGTGCCCGCCGACAACCCGGCGATCGCCCAGGGCACCGGCGCCGACGGCCGACCGGTGCTCACCTGCACCTGCCAGACCCGGTTCGGCGCACATGCCGGGCTGATGCTGTGGCGCGCACCCGGCGCCAGCGCCTGGAACGCCGAGGACTCGCAGCTGGTCGCCGCCGCTGCCTCGATCGTGCGCGTCGTGCTGGAACATGAAGCGATCCAACTCGAAATGGCACGTCAGGCGCGAACCGATCCGCTGACCGGCCTGCTCAACCGCCGTGCCTTCCTGGAGGAGGTGGCCCGCCACCTCGACCGGCTCGACCGCGAAAACGTGCCCGGCACCCTGGTGTTCATCGACTTCGACAACTTTAAGCTGCTGAACGACCGGCTCGGCCACGAACACGGCGACCGCATGCTGTGTGCCGCGGCCACGCTGCTGCGCGACACGGTGCGCCCGACCGACCTGGTCGCGCGCTTTGGCGGCGACAAGTTCGCGATCTGGCTGAACGGCGCCGACCACATGACCGCCGCCGAACGCGCCGAGCGGCTACGCGTCGACGGCCCTCGCCGGCTAGACGAACTCGCGAGCCCGCCCCCGACCGGCACCGACCCCGCCGTCGAAAGCAACACGACGATGTCGATCGGAATTGCGACGCGGCGCTCCAGCGGTGGCGAGTCCATCGAAAACCTGATCCGCCGCGCCGACCTTGCGATGTATGAGGTCAAACGCACCGGGCGCGGCCATTGGCGCGTGTCGCCCGAGGAGGCATGACCCAGGCTTTGCCGCCCTCCTTTTCGGCTGCGCCGGACGACGCCACACAGGTCCGCCAGGCCACGTCCTCCGCCAGCCCGGCGCGGCGCCCGCACCGCCTGGCCGACAGCGGGTCGATCACCGTGCAGGCAGCGGTCTCAATGAACGAGGCGATTTCCGACGCGATCGCCACCAGCGCCGAGAGTCGGG
>JAYTTA010000315.1:0-1602 GCA_043745345.1 Acetobacteraceae bacterium
ATGTGCCGCGCCGAAGCATGCCAGTCGATGGGCGGCGTGGCGCTCGCCGACCACGCATGCAAAACCCTGGGTGTCGACTGGCACGGCACCACCGCCGACGGCCGCATCACCCTGGAGCCGGGCTACTGCCTAGGCCTCTGCGCCACCGCCCCCGCCGTCCTGCTCGACGGCGTGCCGCACGGCCGCCTCAACCCCGCCCGGCTGGATGCCGCGCTGGAGAGCGCGACATGAAGATCTTCGTCCCCCGCGACGCCGCCGCCCTCGCGGTAGGCGCCGAAGCCGTCGCCGCCGCCCTGTTGCGACTGCCTGACATCGAGCTCATCCGCACCGGCTCACGCGGCCTACTCTGGCTCGAACCGATGATCGAGGTCGAAACTCCGGCTGGCCGCATCGCCTACGGTCCGGTGGCCGCGTCCGACATCCAAGGCCTGCTCGCCGCCGGCCTGCTGGAAGGCGGCCCGCACCCCCTGCGTCTCGGCCCACCCGAACAAATTCCCTTTCTCGCCCGTCAGACCCGCCTGACCTTCGCCCGATGCGGCATCGTCGATCCAACCTCCTTCGCCGACTACGAAGCCCATGAGGGCCTGCGCGGCCTACGCCAGGCGCTGCGACAGACGCCGGCAGAGACCATCGCCGCTGTGACCCATTCAGGCCTGCGTGGCCGCGGCGGCGCAGGCTTTCCCGCCGGCATCAAATGGAAAACGGTCGCCGACGCGCCCGTTACTGTCAAGGACCCGGGCTCGCAAAAATACATCGTTTGCAACGCCGACGAGGGCGACAGCGGCACCTTCGCCGACCGTATGCTGATGGAAGGCGACCCCTTCGTCCTGATCGAGGGCATGGCCATTGCCGCCATCGCCGTCGGGGCGCAACAAGGCTATGTCTACATCCGCTCCGAATACCCGCACGCCATCGCGACGTTCGCCCAGGCACTGAGGGTCGCGCGCGAAAACCACCTGCTTGGGCCAAGCATCCTCGGGCTCGGCCCCGCCTTTGACATCGAAATCCGCGTCGGTGCCGGTGCCTATGTCTGTGGCGAGGAAACCGCGATGCTGGAAAGCATCGAAGGCAAGCGCGGCATGGTCCGCGCCAAGCCGCCGCTGCCCGCCCATGTCGGGCTGTTCGGCAAGCCCACTGTCATCAACAACCTCGTCACTCTTGCCAGCGTGCCGGTCATCCTCGATCGCGGCGCCGAGTTCTATCGCGATTTCGGCATGGGACGGTCGCGCGGCACCATCCCGATCCAGCTCGCCGGCAACATCCGCCATGGCGGCATCTTCGAGGCCGGCTTCGGCATCACGCTAGGCGAGCTGGTCAATGAAATAGGCGGCGGCACCGCCACCGGCCGCCCGGTCCGCGCGGTCCAGGTTGGCGGTCCACTCGGTGCTTATTTCCCACCAAAACTGTTCGACACCGAATTCGACTACGAGGCTTTCGCGGCCCGCGACGGCCTCATCGGCCATGGTGGCGTCGTGGTGTTCGACGACAGCGTCGATCTCGCCAAGCAGGCCCGGTTCGCCATGGAGTTCTGCGCCGCCGAAAGCTGCGGCAAGTGCACCCCCTGCCGCATCGGCTCGACCCGCGGCGTCGAGGTCATCGATC
>JAYTTA010000316.1:0-1596 GCA_043745345.1 Acetobacteraceae bacterium
TCATCCTGCTGGAAGGCGGCGAAGTTTTTGTCCTTACCCGGCAAGGCAAGGACGCTCGGCCCCGTCGGCGGCGCAACGGTGCAGGCGGCGAACGCCAGCGGCGCCGCCAGAACCATCAGTATTGAAATCTGTCGCATGTCCTGTCCCCCTGGCACCGCCGAGCCGCTTTCCGCTGTCAGACGCGCCGTCCTGCATCTATCCGTAAGGCTGACCCCTATGTAGTGCGAGAATGCGGCAAATAAATGATCCGTTGCGCTACGTTGCATGGGCCTGTCGGGTTAATTGCACGGTGGTTCCTGTCCGCTCGGGCAATACTCACTGTCGCCGGCCGGGTTGATCACCGAAGGCTCCGGCAGGGCCAGCCGTGTTGTCACGTCTTGGCAGCCGCTGACGGCAAGCAGGATAAGAAGCCAGAACGGACGCAGTGTCATGGTGCCTCGCCATAAGCCTGGTGCCGCCGTCAAGCGGTAGTCTGTTGGCGAGGCGGATCGGAATCCGCTCTGCCATATCCGCCGCCGCCCGGAGTCTCGATGACGAAAAGATCGCCGGACAGCAGTTCAGCGCTATCCGTTCTGGAAAGAGCCTCGCACTCGCCGCCAGCCCGTTCTACCCATTGCCGCCCGGGTGCGCCATCGGCACCGCCGTTCAGCCCGAACGGCGCCACGGTGCGGCGGGAGGCGACGATGACCGCGGTCATCGGCTGCAAGAAGCGGATATGGCGGATGGCGCCGTCGCCGCCGTGCCATCTTCCTCTACCTCCAGACCCGGTCCGGATCGAGAACCGCTCCAGCCGCACCGGGTAACGCAGCTCCAGGATTTCGGGATCGGTCATGCGGGTATTGGTCATGTGGGTCTGAATCGCCGAGGTGCCGTGAAAATCCGGCCCGGCGCCGGTGCCGCCGCAGATGGTTTCATAGTACTGATACGAGGCATCCCCGAACAGGAAGTTGTTCATCGTCGCCTGCGAGCAGGCCATGGTGCCGAGCGCGCCGAACAGCGCGTTGCAGACCGCCTGCGAGACCTCGGTATTGCCGGCGACCACCGCGGCACCCGGTGCCGGCGACAGGAAGGTGCCGGGCGGCAGCACGATGCGGATCGGCTTCAGGCAGCCGTCGTTGAGCGGGATGTCCTGGCCGACCAGGCAGCGAAACACGTACAGCACCACGGCCCGCGTCACCGCCGGCGGGGCGTTGAAGTTGCCGGCGGATTGCGCGCCGGTCCCCGTGAAATCGACCACCGCCTCGCGTGCCGCCGCATCGACGGTGACCGCGATCCGCAACGGCGCGCCGTCGTCCATCCGGTAGTCGATCGTGCCGCCGCCGATGCGCCCGATCACCTGCCGCACGCTTTCTTCGGCGTTGTCCATGACGTGGCCCATGTAGGCGCGCACCACCGGCCAGCCGAATTCGCCGACGACCTTCGTGAGTTCCTGCACGCCGCGCTGGTTGGCCGCGACCTGCGCCTTGATGTCGGCGCTGTTGACGTCGGGGCTGCGCGCCGGATAGCGGGCGCCGGTCAGCAGTTTTCGAAATTCGTCCTCGCGCAGGTGGCCGCGATCGACAAGAAGAAAATCATCTATGACGACGCCTTCCTGCT
>JAYTTA010000317.1:0-1594 GCA_043745345.1 Acetobacteraceae bacterium
AGGTTTCTCATCTTTGCACGCCCGACGTGGCCTCGCTCTATGGCCGTGCGGCCGGGCTGTTTGCGACCGAAACCATTGACATCGCACCGCTGCTAGCGATCGCGAAGCTGCTCTATGACGGCCCCTGGGTTGCCGAGCGCAGCGCAGCGCTGCGCGACATTCTGCAGCACCGGCCGGAGATCTTGTATCCCATCACCCGTGTCATCCTGGAGGGTGGCCTGTCACGACTTACCATCGATGCTTTCGACGCCTTCCATTCCCTCGCCAAAGCCAGACGGCTGAGCGGGGAAATATTCAGCCGGGTCGATGCGCTGCTGCTGCCAACCGCGCCGTTCTGCCCGACGCTACTGGAAGTCGCCGCCGATCCGATCGGACCCAACACGCGGCTCGGCACCTTCACCAATTTCGTCAACGTGCTCGACTGCGCGGCGATCGCGGTGCCGGCCGGCTTCGCGGCGGACGGCATCCCGGTCGGCGTGACGGTGATCGGACCGGCCTGGTCCGAGGGACGGCTGGCAGCGATCGCCGACCGCATCCATCGTGCTTTCACCAAAGGTTTTCCGCCGCCGGTGACGGAAGATGGATTGGCCCCGGGCGAGACCGAACTGTTCTGCATCGGCGCCCACATGTCCGGGTTGCCCTTGAACGGCCAGGTAACGGCGCTTGGCGGCAGGTTTCGGCGCGTGGCGGAAACGACGGCCGGCTACCGCCTACACGCGCTCGGCAACCGTCCCGGCCTGCTGCGTTCAACGTCAGGCGGTGCCATCGCCGGCGAGGTCTGGGCGCTGCCGACCTCCGCGATCGGCGCGTTACTGGCCCAGGTGCCGCCGCCGCTCGGCTTCGGCACGGTGATGCTGGTCGATGGGCCTTGCCTCGGCTTTCTGGCCGAGGCGGCGGGAATTGCCGACGCGCCCGACATCACCCAGCATGGCGGCTGGCGCGCCTGGCTGGCGGCGCAATCCGCTTGAAAGGACCCGGCATGACGGCTTCCGACGTTCTGAACGACGACGCATTCATGTTCGCTGCTGCGTCAGTTCTTGGCATCCCTCTCGATCCGGCGTGGCACTCCTCCATCCGGTTCCATTTGCAGCTTTCTCTCCGGATGGCCGCGATGGTGCAGGCGTTCACGTTGGCAGACGACGCTGAGCCCGCCCCGGTCTATCGGGTATGACGCTCGATCCCGCCTGGGCGGACGGATCCTCCATCGCCGCCGCGGTCAATGCCGGTGAATTCTCCGCAGCCAACGTCGTCGCCGCCGTGCTCGACCGCATCCGGACCCACGACCCATCGCTCAATGCGTTCACCGCCGTTACCGCCGATCGGGCGATGGCACGGGCCGATGCGGTGGACGGGTTGCGCGCGGCCGGGCAATCGCCCGGGCCGCTGGCCGGGGTACCGTTCGCTGTCAAGAACCTGTTCGACATCGAGGGTCTCGCAACCGTCGCCGGCAGCCGCATCAACCGAAGCCATTCGCCCGCCACGGCCGACGCCGTGCTCGTGCAACGGCTGGAGACCGCCGGCGCGATCCTGGTCGGCGCGCTGAACATGGGCGAATACGCCTACGACTTCACCGGCGAGAACATCCACGACGGCG